>JAZKXQ010000097.1:0-3080 GCA_045611725.1 Oscillospiraceae bacterium | reverse complement strand
TTGTTTGAGTACTGGTTATATTGATGAAATTAATTTTGCAGGTGGAGAACCAATGCTTTGCAGTTATCTTATAAATCTTGTAAAATATGCAAGAGAAAAAGGTATTCCATGCAGTATGATTACAAACGGTTCAATGATTACTGAAAAATGGATAATGAATTATGCTCATTTTTTTAAGACAATAGGAATTTCGATAGACAGTATGTCAGATACAACTATCAAAAATATTGGAAGATGTACATATAACGGAAATTTTGTAAATGCTGAAAAAATAGTATGTATAAGCAACTGGCTGAAAAAGTATAGTCCATCAGTAAAACTTAAAATAAATACTGTTGTAAATTCTATGAATAAGGATGAAATACCAGCAGAATTTTTTTCAGCTAATTATGTTCCAGTAAGTAGATGGAAATTGCTTAAAGTAAGTCCTTTTTGTTATGAGAATTATAATAATCTATCTCTTACTATTACTGATGAGGAGTATTACAAATTTGTTCAAAATAATTTGAAAGCTCTTGGTATTGATAATTTTTCAGAAAGTAATGTTTTGTATAAGTCAGATAATTTTATAGAAGTTGTAGCAGAAAAAGATATAAAAGGGGCTTATTTCATGATAGATGCAGGAGGGTATCTTGTTGATAATACAAAAAATTCAAATTATACAAGAGTAATAAATTGTATAAACGAGCTCTTCATTAAAGGAATGGAAAAGCTTACTCTTATTGAAGATATTTATAATTCGAGATATCAGTAACATTGATTATTATTGGAGGTATTTACTATGAGTACAAAAAGAACAACTTGGATAGAATGCAGAAATACATCAAACAAAGGAATAGTAGGATTTTACCTTAAAATTTATGGTGAAGAGTACTTTTTATGTACTCAGAAATTCAGAAAAAGTATGTGGAATTTTTATCAGAATGGAGTACCGTATAAGAAAGCAATTGATTTCAGTAAAGCTAATGATGACCATGCTATCATCAATGTTATGAAAAGAATACGTCTTTGTATAAGTTATCTGGAAAAAACAGAAAATATTTTGATTCCAGAAAAACTTAATAAAAGAGCTATAAAAGAACAAATGGGATAAACATATAAAAATATGGAATGAGGTGATATTTTTATGATGTTTGATGATTTAGAAGAATTTTTTGACAGTTTTGAAATTGATGAAAATGAACTTGAAAATGCTTTGAATGAGAATAATACGACATATGAACAGGCATTAAAAGAAACAGAAAATTTCAGAAATAATTTTTTTGATACGGTTAAGAAAAATAATATAAAAGATGATAACTGTTTTTCAATATGTTTTGATATTACTTCAAATATTTATGATGGAAATATAAATGATGATTTGATATATCTTTATTTTGCAGTTATTACTGATAAAGGTTTGTTATTTGATTTAAAACCGGAAGAAAGAAGTGAAGAACAGAATATTCTCTGCTTTTTAGAACAGAAAAATAATATTCAAAAATTGATGGATAAAATTCAGATGAAAAAAATATATGAAGATAGAATACAGGAAATTTCAAAACTTAAAATAAAAGAATATACAGAAAATATTCAGGACGAACAAGCAGATATTTATTTTATCTCAATGCAATATGAATTTCTGAATTATAATCAGAATAATAATGTTTTTCTTGATAACATAGGTGGATTGGTTCAGCAAGTAAATTCAGCTGAGATGTTAAAATCTCTGAAACCTTATATTTATAGTGCAGTGCTGAGTCGAAAACATAAAATGATGCTTGAAAGAAAAAATTATTCTGTAAATATTAAAAGCGTTTTCAAGTATAATGAGTATACTATTAATAATGATAACGGAAAAAATTTTGATACATATGCAAATTATCTGGAACTTTATGACCATCTGAGAAGATTTTTTGAGAATGATAAAGATGTTGACCTTGAATTTTCAGATTATTGTTTTGCAAATTTAAGTAATTTAAGTGACTGGTATTATAAAAATTGTGAGGTCAATGAAAATATACCAAAAACTTTGAAATATGAAATATCTGAATATTTGAAAAATGATATAACTCTTGTTGATTACAGTAAATATAAAATATCCGATTTTATGCTGAAAAATAAAGCTGTGAGCATAGTATACAGCAATACACTTTCAGAAGATAAAAATTTATATCTTGATTTTATATCTGCAATGTATAACAACAAGAGTATAAAAGAATATGCCAAAAGACTTTATGAAAGTTCAGATGTTGAAAGAAAATGCCGTAAAAGTGATTTGTCAAAAGTATTGACATTTGCAGAAATTTTTCTTTTTAATCATGTAGAAATTTTATTAACAGAAAGATTTGTTGAAACTGCTGATTTGTTATAAAAAGCAATCCAGAGAAGATTAAATTTCTTCTCTGGATTTTATCATCTCATATATGAATTATGATTTTAGACTTACCATAAGTTTTTAAATCATATAAATTTATCATACACAATATCTTGTCAGTAAAAGCCAATATTCACACTCCACCAGTCATAGCAACATGTATAATAATAAGAAAGAATAGAAAAACGATAGAAATTATTGGTGCAATTATACAGAATACAATGTGTGGAACTTGTTTGTTCTTAATTGAAAATACAAATGAAATCAGCCACAAAACTAGATGAATAGGTATAAAAAGATAGAAAAGTAAAGTAAATGCTGACAGTATGGTGGGATTATCAATCAAAGCAATAGTGTCACTGGACAAGAGTGCAAGTAATGCTACAAGTCCAAATAACCCCCAGCTTATAATACAATCCCATTTATAAACTATAAATATCTTCATATTGTCATCTCCATTTTATTTACTATTACCTTTAAATATTCTGTTGCTTTTCTACCTCTTGAATAACCACTTATCTTTAATATGAGAAATAATTTCTCAACAAATTCTTATTTGGCATTGAGTAAATTATAACAAACATACCCCGGAATGTCAATATGCACTGCTCCAATTTGTGCGGACAGCACAAAAACCCCTATGATATGATAAAAAATCAAAATTTAAGCAACATACTGACTTCGTTTTTCGGACGGAGTCAGTTTTGTTTTAAGTTGAATACGT
>JAZKXQ010000096.1:0-2435 GCA_045611725.1 Oscillospiraceae bacterium | reverse complement strand
AAATCAGAGGCAGATGTTATCAGCGATTTTTCATATAAGGGCAGGGAATTTGTAGTCAGAAATGCTTTCCGTGATTGCAGAAAAATTTCAGATACCCATCTCAGAAACTGTCTTTGTATTTTGAGGGATACTGAAAAAATGCTTAAATCCTTTTCAGGTAATGAAAGGGTTATTATAGAACAGGCAGTCGTTAAAATGACTGTCAGAAAGATTTGAGGTATGATAGTTTGATTAAAATTAAACAGGCTGTTATTGTTGAGGGAAAATATGATAAAATAAAGCTTTCCTCAATTATTGATGCAGTTATCATTCAGACAAATGGTTATAGTATCTTTAAAGATAAGGAAAAACTTGAGCTTATAAGATACTACGCAAAGGCTACGGGTATAATTATTATGACAGATTCAGACAGTGCAGGATTTAAGATAAGAAATTTTATCAGAGGTGCTGTTCCTGATGGAGAAATCATAAATGTTTATATACCTGATATTTTCGGTAAGGAAAAGAGAAAAATAAAGCCTTCCTGCGAGGGGAAACTGGGGGTTGAAGGTGTAGACAAAAAAATTATTACAGAGGCTCTTGAAAAAGCTGGTATTTCATCAGATACAGTCACTGAAGAAAGAGATAAAATCAGTAAGGCTGATTTGTTTGAAATTGGTCTTTCGGGAAGAAATAACAGTTCTGAATTAAGAAAAAATCTTTTGAGAAAACTTAATCTTCCTGAATTGCTTTCCACATCTGCAATGCTTGAAGTTCTTAATACTATGATGAGTATTGATGAACTGATAAAGCTGATTGAAAATGATTAAAAAAGGAGATTAAACGATGGTATTTTCAAGCCTTACCTTTATGTATGTATTTCTCCCTATAGTGTTGATTACATACTTTATTTCACCTATGAAAATAAAGAATTTCATTATTCTTGTTTCAGGTCTTGTTTTTTATGCGTGGGGTGAACCAACATATATATGGATTATGATTGTTTCATCTTTTGTCGATTATTTCGCAGGGCGTATAATTGATATATACGATAAAAATAAGAGAATCAAGCTTATAGCTTTAGTAGTGTCGATGACTGTTGACTTGGGATTCCTTGTATATTTTAAATATACTGGATTCTTTATAGATAATTTCAATGCAATTTTCGGAACGAATTTTGAAAATCCAGATTTACCATTACCAATAGGTATTTCTTTCTATACTTTCCAGAGTATGTCATATACAATAGATATGTACTGGGGAAAAATCAAAGTTCAGAAAAACTTTTTAAATTTCATTTCATATGTTTCATTGTTCCCACAGCTTGTTGCAGGGCCTATTGTAAGATATGAAGATGTTCAGAATGAAATAGATGACAGAAAAGTAAATATAAATCTTTTAGGCGAAGGAGTTTCAATATTTATAAAAGGTCTTACAAAGAAAATTCTTCTTGCCAATAATATAGGTTCTTTATGGACAACAATTAAAGTTATGGAATACAGTGAAATATCAGCCGTTACAGCGTGGCTTGGAATACTTTCATTTACTTTCCAGATTTATTTTGACTTCTCAGGCTATTCAGATATGGCAGTAGGTCTTGGAAAAATGCTCGGATTTAATTTCCCTCCGAACTTTGACCACCCTTATATGTCAAAGAGTATTTCTGAATTCTGGAGAAGATGGCATATGACTCTTGGTTCCTGGTTTAAATCATATGTATACATTCCACTTGGAGGTAACAGAAAAGGTCTTAAAAGAACTCTTTTCAATACAATGGTTGTATGGGCTATTACAGGATTCTGGCACGGTGCAAGTTGGAATTTCATATTCTGGGGAGCTTATTTCGGTGTTCTCATAATAGCAGAGCGTCTTGGCTGGGGGAAAGTTTTAAGCGAAAAGCTTCACCCTGCAATAAGCACTATGTATACATTCATTCTTGTAGTTATAGGCTGGGTATTCTTTGATATTGAAGGTTTTGGAAATGCTTGTAATTATGTGAAGGCTATGTTCGGAGGAAACGGTTCGTTCATTGATTCATATGCTCTCTATCAGTTAGGTTCATACCTTATAATGTTTATTCTTTGTATAATTGCTTCTACTGATATTCCTTCAAGATTTGTAACAGGACTCAGAAAAAATCCAAAAACTACAAAATTTTATATGATTTCAGCTCCCGTAGTTCAGGTGATTATTATGCTTGTTTCAACTGCTTATCTTGTTGATGCAACTTATAACCCGTTCCTGTATTTCAGATTCTAATGGAGGTTTTAAAATGAAAAGTGATTTTAAAATCAAACGTATATCTGCTTTCCTGTTTGTGATAATTCTTATAGTGTTACCTGTTGCAACTTTTTTATCTGAAAAAGAAGATTTTTCAGAAACTGAAAACAGAAATCTTTCAAAATTCCCTGAATTAAGTCTTGATAGTATTATGGATAAATCTTTTATGAATGGTT
>JAZKXQ010000095.1:0-2917 GCA_045611725.1 Oscillospiraceae bacterium | reverse complement strand
TTGATATCTGAAACTTCTTATTTTCTTTTGCAAGCTGTGGTGCAATGCGATTGAAGACATTGACAATTCTGGTCTGGTCAACACCTTCGGCATACTTGCATATATCTTCCTTATAATCTGCAATCAACTGCCTTTGAGTATCAAGAGAGCCTTCAAATGTTCCTTTTTCAATATAATCACGAATTACCGCAGGCATACCACCGAGTACGCAGCAATCAAGGAACATAGAGTGATATAAATCCATTTCAAGCTCGTTGAAAGGAGTAAAAGTTTTCATATGCTCAAGCATATCGTCTATGACAAAAGAATCGTATCCCTTTGCCCATAAAAACTCCTCGAAATCCATTGAGTACATCGTGTAATCGGTTTTGTAGCCAACGCTGTTGTGCTCTATTTTTTTGTAATTAACACCGAGCATAGAGCCACTGCAAATAACGTCAAAGCGACCGTCAATTTTAAAGAATTTCAACGCTGTTGCAATGTCAGGAAACTCGGTAATTTCATCGAAGAAAATCAAAGTTTTCTGAGGGATAAATTTCTTACTGGGGTCAATTCGTGAGATATTCTTAATAATATCTGCTACATCATAACCGTCAACAGTAATTTTCTTATATTTCTGGTCTTTTACAAAATTTATTTCAATAACGCTTTCATAATTCTTATATGCAAACTGAAGAATAGACTCTGTCTTGCCTATCTGTCTTGCTCCACGCACGATTAAAGGCTTTTTATTTGAATTCGCAGCCCATTCCGAAAGATAATCGTCAATTTTTCTTTTCAGGTACATAGCTTAACACCTTCAACAATTGATTTAAGACCTGTTACGGCATTTGTTATCTGACTTGCTGTTTGTACGCAGGATTTTCCGAAATTTACAACAGCTACAGTTGAAAAAGCTATTCCTACGGTACTTCCGAGCCTGTTTAATGATGAGATTACTGAATTAATCCCTGTATTGCATATTTTTGAAGAAGATGATGTCTGCAAAAGCTGTCTGTTATACTCTCTGAGTCTGATATTTGCTGAATTTATACGCTCTGCAATTTCGTTGAATCTTTCAGCCCTTTGACTGCTTTCAGCTTTTCTCGCTTCATTAAGGTTTCTCCTGTAAGTGTCAAGTGTGGAATTTAATATATTAAGATTTCTTTGAGCATTTGAATAATCGGAATTAATTTTTGCTTTACTTGTTTCATCGAGCTTCTGACGGTATTCAGCGAGTTTGCTATTAAGCTTATTTATCTGATTTTGTGCAGATATGTATGCAGATGTATCAACTCCCTTAACTTTAGACGCTTCATCAAGTTTCTGTTTATACCTGATTATTGCGTTTTCGGTTCTTTTTATCTCCCTGTTGAGATTTTTAAGGCTTTCATCGGAACTATTTGCCCCTGCGTTTAATAATGCTTTTTTCTGATTTTCAAGCTCTGAAAGTTTATTTTTAGCATTATCAATCTGAGTAGAAAACTTAAGCATTGCCTTTGCATCGCCCGTCTGACTTCCAATATTCAGCATTAAATTATTAAGCCTTTGAATTTCAGTTTCCGTCTTATGGATATTCTCTTTAAGCTTTTTGATTGCAGGGCTTGTAACAGGCTGTGTTCCAATGTTTCTTATTAATTCAGTTGTTTTCTGGATTTCTGTTTGAGTTTTGTTGATATTATTTTTAAGATTTTCAATAGTCGGATTAGTTACAGGCTGATTTTTCATCTGTTGCATTAATGCAGTAAGCTGTGCTATTTCAGCTTTTGTCTGCTGTATTTTTGCATTATAATCAGATACGGACTTATTCTGACTTGAAAACATAGAAGTATTTCTCATTGAATTTCCAAATCTGTTAAAGGAATTCTGCATACCTCTGAGAACGCCTGTTCCCGTATTTCCTAAATTATTAAGCTGTCGCTGAAATCCCGTTGTATTTGCGACCAAATCAAGAGCAATACTGCCTATGCTTAATGACATTTCTTTTCACCTCCTGCAAGAGATTTAAACATACCTTTGAAAAATTCCATCTGTTTTCTGTAATCAGCTTTTGAAATATTGTTTTTATGCCTGTTTCTCCATTCATATCGGATTTTACGCTGATGTGGAGTAAAATGCTTTAGCTTTTCCTTATCGGTTTCACTTCTTATCTGCACAACATTCCCTAAAGGAGTTTCAGGCATAATGCCGGACAGGAGCGAACAGAATTCACTCCACGTCATAGCATTTTCATTTCTTAAACGGATTCCATACTGCATAGCAAAACTGCTTTCAATCAGTTCATAATCCTCAATTATATCATAGTATCTTTCAGTATTGTTACTGGTTCTGAAATCGTTTCTCCACTTCCTCGAACTCCTCATCACCTGCACCGGCAAGGACTGCAATGAATACAGTTTTGTAATCCTTCATTGAAAGTTTCATATTTTCAATGTTTTCAGCTCCATCACTGCCGAGAAGTTCAGAAAGAACACTGCTCATAATTTCAAAATCATCTGTATTATTTTTGATGATTTCATTTACTCTTATCATTGCGTCCTTGCTGTTATCTACATTAAAATCCTTGTCACCAATTCTGACAACAGGCTTTTCGTTCTTCAGTTTGCTTGTAATATCGTAAATTTTCATATTTTAAAATCCTCCTTATTCTGTTTCAGTAGCTTCTGTAATTTCAGGCTTACCATTTGACATAACTTCCATTTCAAGACCGCCTACATTGGTACTGTCACCGCCTCCGACATTGGAAACCTGTATAATGCAGTTGAATTTTATCGTTGTACCGTCTGGCATTATCCCGCTTTTTTGAAAAAAAGCTTGGCAAAAAACTTTAGTTTTACTATCTTGTTTTCTTCAATAGATTTATTTTTCTTGACATTACTTAGCTAAAGTTACCGAGCCAGCAAGTCATATTTTTCCCTTAACTTTATAACGCATTGCA
>JAZKXQ010000094.1:0-5274 GCA_045611725.1 Oscillospiraceae bacterium | reverse complement strand
TATGCTTTTTCTCAGGATAAATCAGTAAATGGTGGTGCTGTCAGAAAGGCTCACGCTGAAAAAATTGCAAAGCTCTATTCCCTCGCTGCTAAAACAGGTGTTCCTGTAGTTGGTATTCACGATTCAAACGGTGCTTTTGTTGATGGTTCTGCCGATTCTCTTATGGCTTACAGCGATATGATTTCTGCCTCCTCCATTATTTCCGGAGTTGTTCCTCAGATTGCTGTTATTATGGGAACTTGTGCAGGAAGTGCGGCTATTCTCGCTTGTTCTTCCGACTTCGTTGTTATGACTGAAAACAGTGAGTTTTTCGTTGCTCCTCCTTTTGATACAAAGAAAAATGGTGTGGGTACTGCAAAAGCTTGTGCAAAAGCAGGTGTTGCTCATTCAGTATGTTCCACTGATGAAGATGCTATCAAAAAAACCAGAAAAATTTTAAATCTTCTCCCTTCAAATAATCTTTCTTCAGCTCCTGCATTTGAATTTGATGAAAATAATTCAGTACTTTCATTAGGTGATATAAATTCAGTTGTAAATGCTGTTGCTGATGAAGATACTATTGTTGAAATTTCCTCTAATTTCGGTAAGTCTGCTTATACTGCACTTGCTACGGTTGCAGGTTCAGCTGTGGGAATTATTGCTACAAATAAGTCAGAATCAAGACTTACTGCTCAGGATTGTGATAAACTTGCAAGATTTATAAGAACCTGTGACGCTTTTTCACTTCCAATAATTACTTTTGTTGATACAGAGGGCTTTGAGGCTGATTCAGAAGCTGAACTTGCGGGAAGCGTAAGGGATATGACAAAACTTGCTAACTGCTATGCGGAAGCCACTACTGTTAAAATTTCAGTTATCACAGGTAAGGCTATAGGCCCTGCATTCGTTTCTCTTGCAGGAAAAAATCTTAATACTGATTTCACTTTTGCTTGGGAAAATGCTGTAATATCTCCTCTTATGCCTGTAACTGCAGTTGAATTTCTCTGGCACGACAGACTTAAAGGTGCTGAAAATCTTTCAGCTAAGAGAAATGAACTTGCAGAAGAATTTGCTTCAACTGTTGCATCAGCCTGTTCAGCTGCTGAGAGAGGTGCTATTGATGAGGTAATTGCTCCTGAAGATACAAGAAAAACTATAATTTCGGCTCTTGATATACTTTCGGGAAAGAGAGTTTCAAAACTCCCTAAAAAGCACAGCAATATCCCATTCTAAAAATCTTAAATAATAAATTTTTGAATAGGTGGTTTGAAATATGAAAAGATTTAATATTACTGTAAATGGTACTGCTTATGATGTTGCGGTTGAAGAAATAACAGATGGTTCAGCTCCTGTTGTTGCCGCTCCTGTTGCAGCACCTGCACCAAAGGCTGCTCCAGCTCCTAAAAAGGCTACTGCCGTTTCAGGTACAAAGGTTAATGCTCCTATGCCAGGTACTATCCTTGATATAAAGGTTAAAGAGGGCGATTCAGTTACTAAGGGTCAGGTTCTTTTAGTTCTTGAAGCTATGAAAATGGAAAATGATATTGTTGCTCCGTGCGATGGCAAGGTTGCAGGTATTATTGCAAAGAAGGGCGATTCTGTAAATTCAGAAGATACTCTTGTTGTTATTCAGTAATCCGAAAGGCAGGTTTTTATATGGCAAAGGTTAAAATTACAGAAACTGTCCTTCGTGACGCTCATCAGTCACTCCTTGCTACCCGTATGCCTATAGATGATATGCTCCCTGTTCTTCCTCTTATGGATAAAGTTGGCTATCATTCAATAGAATGTTGGGGCGGTGCTACTTATGACGCTTGTATCAGATTTCTTGATGAAGACCCGTGGGAAAGACTTCGTACTCTGAAGAAAAATCTTCCTAATACAAAACTTCAGATGCTTTTCAGAGGTCAGAATATGCTCGGTTATCGTCATTATGCTGATGATGTCGTTGAATATCTCGTTCAGAAGTCAATTTCTAATGGTATTGACATAATCAGAATTTTTGATGCTCTTAACGATATAAGAAATCTTGAAACCGCTATCAAGGCTGCTAAGAAGGAAAAGGCTCATACTCAGGTTGCTATTTCATATACTCTCGGTGAAGTTTTCACTACTGAATATTATATGAATTATGCTAAACAGATTGAAAATGCAGGTGCTGATTCAATATGTCTTAAAGATATGGCTGCACTTCTTACTCCTTATGAAACAGAAAAGCTTGTAAAGGCTCTCAAGAAAACAGTTAAAATTCCAATTCAGCTTCATACTCATTCAACTTCGGGACTTGCTTCAATGTGTCTGCTTAAAGCTATTGAAGCCGGTGTTGATGTTATTGATACTGCTATGTCACCTCTTGCACTCGGTACTTCTCACGCTCCTACAGAATCAATGGTTGCGGCTCTCCAAAATACAGAGTATGATACAGGACTTGACCTTGTTCTTCTTAATGAAATAAGAGATTACTTTATGACTATACGTAAGAAATATATTGACAGCGGACTTATTGACCCTAAGATGCTTGCGGCTGACGCAAATGCTCTTATTTATCAGGTTCCTGGTGGTATGCTTTCAAATCTTCTTTCACAGCTTAAACAGGCTGGAAAAGAAAATCTTCTTACAGAAGTTTTAAAGGAAGTTCCGAGAGTAAGAAAAGATTCAGGTTATCCTCCTCTTGTTACTCCTTCATCACAGATTGTCGGAACTCAGGCTGTATTCAATGTTCTTACAGGTGAACGCTATAAAACAGTTACCAAGGAATTCAAGGGCGTTGTAAGAGGAGAATACGGAAAAACTCCTGTTCCGATTGACCCTGAATTCAGAAAGAAAATTATCGGCGATGCAGAACCTATCGATTGCAGACCTGCAGACCTTCTTAAGCCAGAGCTTGACAAGCTCCGTGAAGAATGTGCAGAATGGCTGGAACAGGAAGAAGATGTTCTCAGCTATGCTCAGTTCGGACAGGTTGCTGTTAAATTTTTTGAAAAGAGAAGAAATAAAAAATATGGTATAGATTCAGTACACGGTGATTCACAGAAACAGGTTCACCCTGTCTGATTATAAATTTAAAATTGTTTATCAGCGTCAGCGGAATTATTTTTCGCTGACGTAAAGATAGTTATGGGGGTTTTACCCTAAAAATGATACTGAGGTGATTTTTCAATATATGCCTATAAAGATACCTTATGATTTACCTGCGTATAAAACGCTTGTAAATGAGAATATATTTGTAATGTCCAATGACAGAGCAGAACATCAGGATATAAGACCTTTGAAAATTGTAATTCTCAATCTTATGCCTAAAAAAATTGAAACAGAAACACAAATAATGAGGTTGCTTAGTAATACTCCTTTACAGGTTGATATTGAACTGCTACAAGTTTCATCTCACGTGTCAAAAAATACTCCTCTTTCACATATGAGTGCTTTCTATAAGACTTTTGACGAAATCAAAGACAACAGATATGACGGAATGATTATCACAGGAGCTCCTATTGAGCATCTTGAATATGAAAAAGTCGATTACTGGGAAGAATTATGTCAAATTATGGACTGGTCAGTAAATCACGTATTTTCCGTTCTCCATATATGCTGGGGAGCACAGGCTGGTCTTTATCATCATTTCAATATCCCAAAATATCAGCTTCCAAAGAAAATGTTCGGAATTTTTTCTCATAATATTGAAAAAATCAATGAACCTCTCCTTAAAGGATTTGATGAAGGCTTTTTTGTACCTCATTCAAGACATACCGAAATAAGACGTGAGGATATTGAAAAAAATAATCAGCTTCAGATTCTTACATCTTCCGATATTTCTGGTATACATATCGTTGCAAATAAAAACGGCAGACAATATTTTATTACAGGTCATTCGGAATATGACAGGGATACTATTGCTCAGGAATATTTCAGAGATGTTGAAAAAGGTCTTGATATAGAAATTCCTTATAATTACTTTCCAGATGATAATCCATCAAAAGAACCTGTTTTCAAATGGCGTTGTCACGCCAATCTGATGTTCTCAAACTGGCTTAATTACTGCGTTTATCAAAGTACTCCGTATAATCTTGAGGAGCTTGATAATATGGAATCCTAATTATATTTTTTAGAAAGTGAGTTGTTTTTATGGAAAATCAGAATCCTTATCAGTATGGATATAATAATCCGAATGTTCAACAGCCTAATCAGAATGGAAGTAAGGCTATGTCTATCGTTGCACTTGTGCTTGGTATACTTGCTTTTCTCGGCTGTTATTGTTATTGCAGTGCTTTGCCTTTCGGAATTATCAGTATCATTCTTGCAATTATAGTAATTGTTAAGAAAAAGAATGGCAAAGGTATGGCTATTGCGAGTCTTATCCTTTCAATAATTTCAGTAATTTCTTCTATTGGTATTATTGCTGCGTTTACACCTATGGCTGAGGATATGACAACAATGGTTGAAGACCTCCCTCAGATTATTGAAGATTATCAGGAAGATGGTTCATTGCCTGATTATCTCGAAGAATACAGAGAACAATATCCTGAAATTTTTGATGCATTTATGCAGGGTATGATTGAAGAATATGAAAAAAATCCTGAACTTTATCAGATGCAGTAATAAAATTTGTTTGTTCAAAAAAATACAGCTGAGAGAATTTAACTCTCAGCTGTTTGTTTTTACTTTGTTTCAAATTCAATGTTGTTTTCTTCTGCATATGTTTGGGCATAAGAGCCTGATGGAGTAATTATTTTCAGCTTCTTGCAGTTATCAAATACTCCCTGAACATTTTCTTCATCTGCAACAACAATTCTTGTAACAGATGATGGAATTTCTATTTTTTCTAAATTTGTACAATTAACAAATGTTCCTGCATTAAGTGCTGTTACTTTTTCAGGAATTGTAATTTCTGTTATTTTTTCACAACCCTTAAATGCTGAACCTAAAATAGCAGATACATTTTCGGGAATTTCAACGGCTTTGAGAGATGTACATTCCAAAAATGAACAGTAGCCGATATATTCAAGAGTTGATGGGAATTTTATTTCTGAAAGGGAAGTGCATCTTTCAAATGTTCTGTCATCAATGGAAATAATTCCTTCAGGAATATTTATATCTTTAAGATTTGTACAACCAGAAAACGCTGCGACTCCTATTGATTTTACAGAATCAGGGATTTCTACTGTTTCAAGTGATGTACAGCCCGAAAATGCCGCGGATTTTATTGCTGAAACTCCATCTTCAATTGTAACTGTTTTAAGTGCAGAACAGGAGTTGAATGAGGAAATTCCTACGTTTTTTACACTTGATTTTATTGTC
>JAZKXQ010000093.1:0-2267 GCA_045611725.1 Oscillospiraceae bacterium | reverse complement strand
AAAATCGGAATATACTTTCAGAGTATGGGCTCCGAATGCAGTAAGCATTTCAGTTGTGGGAGATTTTAACAACTGGGACAGAGATTGTTGCCCTATGGAAAAAATTTCTGATGAAGTATGGGAGGCAACTGTATCAGGACTTAAAGTATATGATTCATATAAATACAGCATAGAAACTAAGGACGGAAGAATACTAAACAAGGCTGACCCTTATGGAAGACACTCTGAACTTCGTCCAGGGACTGCTTCAAAGATTTTTGAAAGTAAATTCAAATGGAGCGATGATGAATGGATTGAAAGTAAAAAGTCGTATTCAGTATATAAATCACCTGTGAATATATATGAAGTTCATTTCAATTCGTGGAAAAAACACGAGGACGGAAATTTCTATTCATATACTCAACTTGCTACTGAAATGATACCATATATGAAGAAAATGTCATATACTCATATTGAATTTATGCCTCTGTCAGAATATCCCTTTGATGGTTCGTGGGGCTATCAGGTAAGTGGATATTTTGCTCCGACTTCACGATTTGGTACTCCAGATGATTTCAAGAAAATGATTAACCAGTTCCATAAAGCAGGAATAGGGGTTATTCTTGACTGGGTACCCGCACATTTCCCAAAGGACGCACAGGGACTTTATGAATTTGATGGAACTTGCTGTTATGAATATTCAGACCCTAATAAGAGAGAGCATAAAGGCTGGGGAACAAGGGTATTCGATTATGGCAGGAATGAAGTATGCTCTTTTCTAATTTCAAATGCTTGTTACTGGCTTGAGGAATTTCATCTTGATGGCTTGAGAGTTGATGCAGTAGCCTCAATGCTTTATCTTGATTATGACCGACGAGATGGAGAATGGACTCCTAATGTAAATGGAGGAAATGAAAATCTTGAGGCTGTTGAATTTTTCAAGCGACTTAATGAAGCTGTTTTCTCAAGAAATTCTGATGTCCTGATGATTGCTGAAGAATCAACAGCGTGGCCACTTGTTACAAAGCCAACAGATATAGGTGGACTTGGATTTAATTTCAAATGGAATATGGGTTGGATGAATGATATGCTGTCTTATATGTCTCTTGACCCTATGTACAGAGCATTCAATCACGATAAAATTACATTCTCATTTTTCTACTGTTTCTCGGAAAATTATGTTCTGCCTATTTCTCACGATGAAGTTGTCCACGGAAAATGCTCAATGTTCAATAAAATGTTTGGAACAGAAGATATGAAGTATTCTGCATACCGAGCATTTATGTGCTATATGATGGCTCACCCTGGCAAGAAACTTCTGTTTATGGGGCAGGAATTTGCTCAGGAGAAAGAATGGAATTACGAAACATCTCTTGACTGGGGACTTCTACAGAATCCAAAACATCAGATGTTCCACGAATTTTCAAGAAAACTTAATAAATTCTATATTGAAAATTCACCGTTGTGGCAGAGTGATGACTCGTGGAATGGATTCAGCTGGATTTCTCACGATGACTATAAACAGAGTATTATCGCCTTCAGAAGACTTGATGAAGAAGGTAATGAAATAATAATTGTATGCAATTTTGTACCTGTTGAACGTTTGGATTATAAAATAGGAGTTCCGAAAAGTGGTCGATATAAACTTGTATTCAATTCAGATGATGAATCTTTTGGAGGAAGCAGTATTGCATCTAAATCAGTAAAAACAATCAAATTCCCAATGCACGGCTACGACCAGTCTGTTTCTCTTAAAATTGCTCCTCTGTCAGTTATGTATCTGAAATATGCTCCTGTTAAAAAGAGAACTTCAAAGGAGGAAACTCCTGCGAATAGCACAAAAAAATCGGTGAAAAATACTGATAAAAAATAAATTTTGACTAATATTATTTTTTCTATTGAAATTTTTTTTGTTTTGATATATAATTATTAACGTATGAAAAATTGCAATAAGCACTTGTGAACTTTTAATATTTACAGAAAATATGGCGAATAACAATGAAAGGGAATGTTACTGGTATTGTGTATTGTTTACATAGTATGTACCCACTTGTTTATGGGGAATTTACGCCTTTGGAGTATCGTGCCATCGTGTGCTGTGTGTATACGGATACGTTGAAGAAGGAATGAAACTTTTTTGTAAAGTTTTTCAGTAACGAAAGGATTTTTATGTATATAAAAAAAGAATGTGTTGCAATGATACTTGCAGGTGGACAAGGAAGCCGTGTTTATGCTCTTACTCAGGACGTTGCAAAACCTGCTGTTCCGTTCGGTGGAAAATACAGAAT
>JAZKXQ010000092.1:0-3498 GCA_045611725.1 Oscillospiraceae bacterium | reverse complement strand
TCAAAAAGAAATATGATAATTCCTCACGTTGAAGCAAATCTTGACTATGCAGACGAAATTTCAGTTGAATATCCTGAAAAATGCCCGTCCTGTGAGCATAATACAGAATTAAGAATATCTGAAGGAAAAGATAAAACAATAAAAACTCTTTACTGTACAAATCCTCTGTGCAGTTCAAGAAATATAAAAAAGTTCGTGCATTTTGTAAGCAAACAGGCAATGAATATACAGGGAATGTCCGAGGCAACTTTAACATCATTCATAGAACTTGGATTTATAAAAAGATATGAGGATATTTACAAACTTCACGAAAAACATAACGAAATAACAAGTCTTGAGGGATTTGGTGAAAGGTCTTTTGAAAAGCTTATCAAAAGCATAGAAAAAAGCCGTTCCTGTACATTTGACAGATTTTTAAATGCTATGAATATTTCTATGCTTGGAAAATCAGCCTGTAAAACTGTTGCTGAAAAATTCAGCACAGCCAATGAATTTAAAGAGGCTGTAGAAAACGGCTTTGATTTTTCTCAGCTTGAAGATTTCGGAGAAACTCTGCATAACAATATAAATGAATGGTTCAGAGATGAAAATAATTTATATGACTGGGAAAGTCTTTACAGTATACTTGATATTCAGAGCATAAAACAGGAAATAAGCGAGGACGCACAGGACAGCATTTTCTATGGAAAAACTGTTGTGGTAACAGGAAAGCTCGAAAAATTCACAAGAGATTCAATAAAAGAATATCTTGAAAAGCTGGGTGCAAATGTTACAGGGTCAGTTTCAAAGAAAACGGATTACCTTATCGCAGGTGCTGATGCAGGAAGCAAATTACAGAAAGCTAAAGATTTGGGTATAGAAATTCTTAGTGAGGAAGATATACAATAACTAAAAAACAGAGGAAACCTGAATATTCAGATTTCCTCTTTTTATATTAAGATTTAAAAATGTCACATTTTTATTTCATAACAGGAGCAACTAAAATTCTTCCTGTTCCTCTGTATACGTTTACTAATCCTTCTCCGGAAGCGGCAGAGCCTACAAGAGTTTTTGTTGTTTTTTCAACTGTAAACTGTAAAGTATTTGACCACGCTATTGCCATATTCCCATCAATCTTTATACAGTCATTTTCAAGCTCAAAAACTATAAGTTCCTGATAAGGTACAGGACTTTCAAGTGCTACTATGCCACTGCCTGTAAAGCAAGTATTGAAAAGTCCCTCTCCTCCTGCAAGTGCAGATGATAAATTTCCTCTTGCAACTGTTTTCATTTCAACTGTTGATTCACAGGAGAGAAATAAACCATCATCAACAACCATACTTCCGCCCCAGTCTGAAACATCTTCAAGCAGTATGTGTTTGCGTGTAGGTTCAAGAATAACCTGTCCATAGCCTGTATATTTAGGCTTTACTGCTGTTTCTCCTGTAGCCTTTGCAGAAAAAGCTTTTTTGAATAAATCCCCTGCACCTTTTACATCGGTTGATACTTCTACATTGCCAAGTATCATCTGCATAGCTCCTGCCTGAAGTGTTATTGAATTTCCGTTAAGATTTGCTATAAGCTGTTTTCTGCGTAAATTCATTGCAGATTCATAATAAGCCTGACCAGCCTGTGCAGAAGTTACTGACATATCTTTTCCATATTCAAGAACTGCAAAACTACCTTTTGACTGAGTAACTCTTTTTGTATCTGTTTTTTCAAGTAAATTGCTTTTTATCATTTTAAACATTCCTCCGATAGATTTCAGATATTATTATAGTTATATTGTATAATATTAATCTAAAAATGTCAACACGCTTTTTTGAAAAAAAGCTTAGCAAAAAACTTTAATTCGTTGCAAAGTTAAGTAGAATTTATAATTTACCGGCTCGGTAACTTCAGCTAAAAAAATAATATTAAATAAAACTAAATTTTTTTGATTACTTTACACGGATTTCCAAAGGCAAGTACTCCTGATGGTATATCCTTTATAACAACGCTTCCTGCACCAATTACAGTATTATCTCCTATTGAAACTCCTGGGAGGACAACTGTATTTCCTCCAATCCATACATTATTTCCTACAGTTACAGGCTTTTCATATTCAAGACCTTTGTTTCTGCTTTCAACATCGAGAGGGTGATTTGGAGTATAAAATGAACAGTTCGGAGCAATAAAACAGTTATCCCCGAAAGTAACTTTTATGCAATCAAGAATTACAAGATTATGATTTGCATAAAAATTTTCTCCTACTGTTATGTTATATCCATAGTCGCACCAGAAATTTGGCTCAATCCATACTTTTTCCCCTGTTTTTCCTAATATCTTTTTAATTATTTCATCTCTTTTTTTAATATCTGAAGGTTTTGTATTGTTGTATTCATAACACAAGTCCTTGCATTTCATACGGTCGCTTACAAGTTCCTTATCATCTGCGTCATAGATAAGACCATTCAGCATTTTTTCCTTTTCAGTCATATAAGAAATCTCCTGTATCCTATAAATTTTTCAGCACTTCCCCATTGCTTTCAATAACTGTTTTATACCAATATCCAGAATCCTTTATAATTCTTTCCTGCGTCTGATAATTAACATAAATAAGTCCAAAGCGTGGGTCATAACCATCTGCCCATTCCATATTATCCATTACTGACCAGTAAAGATAACCCATAATTTCAATGCCTTCTTCAGAGGCTCTCATATACTCTTTAAGGTATCTTGCAACAAAGTCAATTCTGTTAGGGTCGTGAATTTTTCCGTCAAGATGTATCCAGTCGTGACAGGCTATTCCATTTTCTGTAACCAATATTGGAAGATTATAGCGTTCATAGAATAATTTTGACGCCCAGTACATCAATTCGGGAGAAACATACCAGAAAAGATGATTTTTTGCAGCACCCTGTTTATAATTTACGCTCATATCAGCGTGATTCTGATAAAGATTTACTCCATAAAAATCAAGAGGCTGACTTATAATTTCCATATCAGATTGCTTTATTTCAGGCATAATATCCCCAAATATTTCAAAAGCCTTATCGGGATATTTTCCCAAAAATACAGGGTCTGACCACCAGCTGTTTGAAAAAATAAAATTATCCTCATTTATATCAAAACTTCTGAATCTTGCCTCTTCAATACTTTCTGGAGAATTATCCTTTGCAGAAAAACAAGGGCCTGTTGGTGAAAATCCTACTTTTACATTTTCTCCTGCATATTTTCTTATCATCTTTACAGCTTTGCCGTGTGCAAGAAGAACATTATGTGTCATCTGAATAAGGTCTTTGTTTCCAAGCTTATAGAATGGAGCGAATTTTCCTGTCTGATAACCTAATCCTATAAAACATTGTGGCTCATTAATTGTTACCCAATATTTAACTTTTCCATTGAAAGCCTTTGCGATAGTTTCTGCATACTCTGCAAACCATTCAGAAGAATTATCATTCAGCCAGCCTCCAAGCTTATGCAGTGCAAGTGGATAATCCCAATGGAAAAGAGTTACAATCGGTTCTATATCATTTC
>JAZKXQ010000091.1:0-4840 GCA_045611725.1 Oscillospiraceae bacterium | reverse complement strand
TGTTACAAGCATTGGAGAGAGAGCATTCAGAAATTGTACCTTATTAACATCAGTAACAATTCCGGATTCTGTTACAAGTATTGGTAGTTATGCATTTAATTATTGTACCTCACTGACATCAATAAAAATTCCGGATTCTGTTACAAGTATTGGCAATTATGCATTTGATAATTGTACCTCATTAATATCAATAACAATTGGAAATTCTGTTGCAAATATAGGTAATTATGCATTTTCAAATTGTGAAAAAATAACATCTGTAAAATTTCCGGATTCTGTTGCAAACATCGGAGAAAATGCGTTCAGAAATTGTACCTTATTAACATCAGCAACAATTGGTAACTCTGTTACAAGTATTGGAAGTGCTGCATTTTATAATTGTTCTTCATTAACATCAGCAACAATTGGAAATTCTGTTGCAAGTATTGGAGATAGTGCATTTTATGGTACATCATTAAAAGAGATAACAATCCCAGATTCTGTTACAAGCATTGGAAGTTCTGCATTTTATAATTGTTCTTCATTGACATCAGCAACAATCGGAAATTCCGTTATAAGCATTGGAAATTCTGCATTTTATAGTACATCATTGAAGGAAATATCAATCCCAGATTCTGTTATGAGTGTTGGAAAAGAGGCATTTAGAAATTGCAGTGCATTAGCAGAAGTAACAATTCCTAATTCTGTTACAAGTATTGGTTATGGTGCATTTAGAAATTGTAGTGCATTAGCAGAAGTAACAATTCCAGATTCTGTTACAAGCATTGGAGAATATGCTTTTAATGGATGTGATATATTATCTTCAATAACAATTGGTAGTTCTGTTACAAGTATTGGTTATGGTGCATTTGAAAATTGTGATGCATTAAAAGAAATAATAATTCCAGATTCTGTTACGAGTATTGGAGAATTTGCTTTTAGTGAGTGTGATGTATTATCATCTGTAATACTTGGAAATTCTGTTATTAGCATTGGAAGAGAGGCATTTAATAATTGTGATGCATTAAAAGAAATAACAATTTCAGATTCTGTTACAAGTATTGGCAATTATGCATTTAGATATTGTAGTGCATTATCTAAAGTAACAGTTTCAGATTCTGTAATAAGTCTTGGGGATTATGCATTTGGAAATTGTAGTGTGTTAACAGAGGTGAAACTTGGTAATTCTGTTACAGATATTGGAGAAAGTGCATTTCGTGAGTGTTTTGAATTATCTTCAATAACAATTAATAATTCTGTTGCAAATATTGGAAATAGTGCGTTTTCAAGTTGTGAATCATTGACAGATGTTTATTTTTATGGCACTGAAGAAGAATGGAACAGTATAACAGTGGGAAGTTATAATGATAATTTGTTAAATGCAACAATCCATTTTCTTGGAGAATTTGGAGATATAGACGGTGACGGCTCAACAACTTCAAATGATGCTCTTAATATTTTACAGATTGTTACAAATGTCGGAGAGTTTACAGAGGAACAAAAGGCTCGTGCTGATATAGATGGCAACGGCGAGATAAATTCTCTTGACGCTTTAAAACTTTTACAAATGATTGTTGGTCTTGAATAAAAAACAACTCCGGAATTTTATTTCCGGAGTCTTTTTATTATAATGTGTCAATAAGCTTTAAGATATATTTTTTAATCTGTCCAAGGTCTGAAATATCAACTTTACCATCTTTTACAACATCAGCGTTTGCAATAGCCTGTTCTGTTAAATCAACAGCCTTTATTATATACTGGTTGATATATGTTACATCTCTTATGTCAATAATATCATCTTCATTTACATCGCCAAGCATTTTAGCTGTTACATCTGAATTTGAAACTGATGTTATAGGCTTTTCGGAAGATTGTTTTGTTGATGTTGTTGGTGGAACAGATGAAACAGGTGCTTCAGTTGTTTCTTTTGTTGTCGATGTTACTGGGGAAACAGATGAGATAGGTGCAGTAGTTGTTACAACAGGAGTTTCTGTAGTTGTTATAGGTTCTTCAAATGAAATTTCACCAATAGCCTCAAGAGTCCAGTTCTGACAAGTGTGACCATTTAACTGCCACTGCTGAACATTTGCACCATTATCGGTAAGAGCAGAAGTAACTTCAATTGCTGATTTGTCTTTACTTGCCTTTGTAAGTATTTTATATGTGCCGTCTGTATTAAGTACAAATTTGAAAAGCTGAGAGCTTGTATCATTATCAGTCCATATCTGGACATTTGAGCCATCAGCTGATTTTCCGTCTGCAACGTCAAGATAATATGTCTGTCCATCTCCAAGCTGGGATTTTATATAATAATATCCATTTCCTGCACTTTCAAGAGTCCACGAATTATGTTTTCCTGAATCAGTTGCTCCCCATTGCTGAACATTTGTTCCATCAGCCTGAGTTCCACCCTCAACATCCATATAAAGACCGCTGTTGACATTCTTAATCATATAAATTTTGCTTGTATCCATTACAGCACCAAATTCTGCAACAGGCTCAAGAATCCAGTTCTGACAAGCGTGTCCATTAAGTTCCCACTGCTGAATATTAGCACCTGAACCTGTTTCAGCAGATACAACTTCAATGGCAGATTTATCACCTGTTACTTTAGTAACAATTCTGTATGAACCATCATCATTCTGGAAAAATTTAAATTTCTGAGCGTCATTCTGCTTTGCAGTATATATTTCAATATTAGTTCCGTTATCTGTTTTCTTTGCAGTAACATCAAGACAATATGAAATTGAATCTCCAAGCTGTGAGTACAGATAGTAATAACCATCACCAGCTGAAACTACACGCCATACATTATGAAGTGCAGGACTTTCAGAACCCCATTGCTGAACATTTGCACCATTTGTTGCAGAAGCATCAGCAACTTCCATATAAAGACCACTGTTTACATTCTTTATCATAAACAATGAACCATCAGGAATTACAGCAGGTTGTTCAACAGGGTCGGACGGAGTTACAACAGAACCTGAACCATTAACACCTGTTTCAGAGCCCATATAATAGCTAAGGTGAGGAGGCTGATTATAACCGCTGTTCTGTCCCTTAACCTGAGTATTATACTGCATATCTTCCATAAGAGTATTAACTCTGTAATCAGTTTCATATGTAGTAGTATAAATTCTTATTGATTTTGAATCAGCAGCTCTTACAATAATTTCTTCTCTCCAGTCACCGAGCAGGTCAGCTGAAAGACACGGAGTACCTTTTGTTGTATTACAGGTATAGTATCCGTCAGTAGTAAACAGAGTTGTGAGTTTTCCGTCTTCTCCCATATCTGAAACTGTAGCAGGAGAATCAGTATATCCATCAAGAATTTCTCTTTCAAGGTCGCCGTCCCAGTAGCAAAGGAAATTTATTGCAGGTCGTTTGCAGGACAGAACATTTCCGTCACCATCAAGAACATCATTACCTACTCCCCAGAATTCAGCACCATCATTTCCAGCCCATACATTATCAGCACAGCATCTTCCTGTATCTTTTGAATTTTCTTTTCTGAATATAACTTTTCCTGTTTTAGCATCAAGAAGTGAAGTACCATATGGAGATACTTCGTGACAAGTCCATACTTCAAGACCATCACGATTTGGCAACAAATCACCTACGTGAAGTGCATCACCGTGACCAGCATTAGTATTCCAAAGAACAGTTCCATCATCATCAAGACAAGTAGCACCAAGAATAAGCTCCTGTTTTCCGTCATTGTCAACATCAGCAGGCATACAGTTATGGTTACCATCTCCATAACCCTTTGCAGAAGAATCATTTCCTGTATCAAAATACCATCTTTGAACAAGTTTTTTGTCAACTACATCATATGCACAGGCAGTCATTCTTGTATAGTATCCACGAACTGTAACAGCACTCGGGTGGTCGGAATCAAGATACATTACAGCACCAAGAAAACGGTCAACACGGTTTCCATATTTATCTCCCCATTTGGAAACAGTGCCTCTGCCTGGATTATAATCGACTGTATCAAGTGCAGCACCAGTTTTTCCGTCAAAGAGAGTGTAATATTCATTGCCTGTAAGTATGTAACCACTTGAGTTTCTGTAATCTGCGGAAGCGTCACCAATAACTTTACCTGTACCATCAACAGTGCCATCGGAAGTTTTACAGGTAAGTTCAGCAATTCCATCATTATCAAAATCGGCAACAAGCATTTGTGTATAATGAGCTCCTGCCCTTATATTTATACCCAAATCAATACGCCACAGCTTAGTGCCGTCCATTTTATAGCAATCAATGAAAACTTTATCTGTTTTACCGCTTTTTGAGTTATCCTGTGAATTTGATGGGTCCCATTTAACAAAAATCTCATTTACTCCGTCACCATCAGCGTCCCCGACAGTACAGTCATTAGGACTGTATGTTACACCGCTTGTCTGAGCTTTTGGAACATCAAGATTTATCTGAAAATAGTTGGTATCAGAAATCATTGAACAGTTATCAGAATATTTTACAGTACCGTTTATAAGTGTATCAACACGATATTTACTTGATTTATTCCCTCCATTATCAAGAAAGCAAGTAGCATTTCCTGCATTGCTTGTGTAAATCAAAGTATTATCACGATAAAGATTGTAAACTGCGTCAGCAGTATCAGCATTCATATATTTCCAGCTTACAAGCATACCTGAACCAGTATTGACAGCAGTTATTCCTCTGTCAGTTTTTGTAGCTGAAACAGCTTCTGCAACAATTGCAGTTTCGTTGGCAACTTTCGGAATATACCCTGCACAAGTACTTAAACACATTGCAAGAGCTATAATACCAGCCTTTTTTCTCATAAATATACACCCTTTCAAAAATTATATAAAAAATTTTCCTCTATATACTATTT
>JAZKXQ010000090.1:0-5454 GCA_045611725.1 Oscillospiraceae bacterium | reverse complement strand
GTTGTTCAACTATTACATCTCTTACAATTCCTGATACTGTTGGTGAAGTTTATCAGGGAGCTTTTAATAACTTAGGTGAAGTTGCAAGTATTTCAATAGGTAAAAATTTTGTCGGAACCCAAACATCATCATATGCACAAGTTCATTTTTTAGGAACAACTGTTACAGATTTGATTATTAACTGCAAAACAGTAAACAGTTATGTTTTACCTGATACAATAGAAAATATTACTATTGGTGAAAATGTTGAGAGTGTAAGTGCATTGTATACAGATTATGACTCTGAAATGCCTTCAACTCTTAAAACAGTAACTTTTGACAAAAACAATAAAATAGCAGAAATTCCTGAAAAGCTTTTTAGTGGATATACTGTACTTGAAAAAGTTACTCTTTCAGACAATGTAACAACTATTAATTATATGGCTTTTAATGGCTGTACTTCACTTTCTTCAGTAGCTCTTTCAAAGAGTACTAATTTGATAGGAAATAATGCTTTTTATGGATGTTCTGCACTTAAAACAATAACACTTCCTGAAGGTCTTACAGGAATCGGAAATGATGCCTTTTCTACTTCCGGACTTACTTCAATAACATTTCCTAATTCAATTCAGGTTATTTATAAACAAGCTTTTATGAAATGTGCTTCACTTGCTGAAATAAATTTCCCAACTGAACTTACAACTCCTGATACATTGATAACTATTAGTACAAACACTTTTAATGGCTGTTCAGCGTTAACAGATGTTGTTATTCCTGATACTGTTGGTATGATTTATGCTAATGCTTTTTCAAATTTAGGAACAGTTGACAGTTTTTCAATAGGTAAAAATGTTTGCCTTAATGAAGATGGTGACCACATTTTCTATACTTCTTCTGGTCAGGGAACTACTGTTACAAATCTTAATATTAACTGTGAAAAAATTTCTTCTCAATTTTTGCCTACAACTGTAAATCTTACAATAGGAGATAATGTAAAAAGCATAGCTGATTCAGCATTTATAAATTCAAAAGGTACTCTTGTAAGCGTTATAACAGAAGAAAATGCACAGCTTTCAAAAATAGGAAAGAATGCATTTGAAAATTGTACTAAACTTGCAGAATTTAAATCAGCAACAGAGGAAAAGGAAGGATTTATTCTCCCTGACTGTATAACAGAAATCGGAGAAAATGCGTTTGGAGGTTGTGATTTAATAACTGAATTTACTTTCGGTTCAAGTATGAAAACTATAACACGTTCAATTTTTGCATCATCAACAACTGATTTTTATGGAAATGTTAGTATATTAAACAGATGTAAAAAACTTAAAACGATACATATCCCTGAAGAAGTTGAAAATGTTAGTGCTGAGGCTTTATTAGGCTGTTTCAGTGTTGAAGACATATATGCATATGGTCTTGATACTGCTTTTGAAGAAGGCGCTTTAGAAGTTGGCACATTAATCAGTGAAGAAGAAATTGTACCGGCTGAACAAACTCTTTATTGTAATTCAAATTCAAAGGCTCTTGCATTTGCTAAAATATATGATTTGAATTATTCTTTGCTTGATATGGAAAAAAATACTCAGTATGACTATAGAATTGAAGAAAGAGATGGAAGCTATGTTGCAGTAATAACAACTATTATAGATGATAAATTAGAAGATGTTGTGATTCCTGATACAATTGAAGGTTTTACAGTTGTAAGTGTTGAATGTGATAAAACTTGGTCTGATGTTGTATCTATAAAACTTAATTCAAATGCTGATACTTTATACAATATTCAGAATGCTGAATATCTTGTTAAACTTGATATGTCTGAAAGTAAGATTAATAAGATTGATGACAGTGCTTGTAGCAGTATGAAATATTTATCAGAAGTATTACTTCCTTCAACAGTAGAAAGTATTGGAACAGGTGCTTTCTCAGGAACAAATCTTACAAGTATTTCTCTTAATGAAGGTCTTGTTTCAATAGGAGATAATGCATTTGCTTATACAGCACTTGAAGAAATTAAAATACCTGATACTGTTACTACAATTGGAGCTTCTGCATTTAAAGATTCAAAAGTTTCAACTATATCAATAGGAAAATCAGTTGAAACAATCGGAGATTATGCTTTTGCAAGTACTGATAATGCTAAAGATATTATACTCCCTGATACTGTTATTACAATTGGTGAAGGTGCTTTTCAGGATTGTGCAGCAAAAACTATGTCAATAGGAAAATCAGTCGAAACAATTGGAGATGGAGCATTTAAAAATACTGAATTTTCAAGTATTGTTATTCCTGATACAGTTACTTCAATAGGAAATAATGCATTTTCAGGTTCTAAACTTGAAGAAATAACTGTCCCTGACAGTGTAAAAACACTTGGAGAATCAGTCTTTTACTTAAGTGAAAACCTTGTATCTGCTGTAATCAGTGAAAATATAACAAGTATTCCTAAAAATGCATTCTCTGGCTGTTCATCACTCGTTGAAGTGAAGTTGTCGGAATCACTTAATTCAATAGAAGCAAATGCTTTTTATGGATGCAAATCTCTTACAAATATAAACTTTGCTCCTTCAATTAATACAATTGGTGAATCTGCTTTTACA
Source organism: Oscillospiraceae bacterium (assembly GCA_045611725.1). Taxonomy (GTDB): domain Bacteria; phylum Bacillota; class Clostridia; order Oscillospirales; family Ruminococcaceae; genus UBA5884. The sequence continues at coordinate 2,878 of JAZKXQ010000090.1, read as the reverse complement.
AACTGTTCATCGCTTACTTCATTTACTTCTCCTGAATCTCTTGGAGAAATTTCAGAAAATTGTTTTATGGGTTGTATATCTTTGGAAAACGTTAATCTTCCTAATGTTACAATAATTGGAAAGTATGCTTTTTCAGGATGTGAAGAACTTACAAATGTTGAGCTTAACAACGAATTTAAAAAGATAGATAATTGTGCATTTCTTAACTGTGCTTTTAATGTCATAAAAATTGAAAATACAGGGACATATGTTCTTGGTGATTATTGTTTAGGATATATTTCGGAATATCAGCCAATGGATGATTTTACAATTAATGGATATTCAGATTCGTATTCTGAAAGATATGCTGAAAATAATGGTTTTACTTTTATATCAATTGATGCTGAACCAGAAGTAACTACAACAGAAGAACCAACAACTACAACGCCTGAGGAAACTACAACAGAAGAACCAACAAATATTATAGGTGATGTTAACGGTGATGGGGAAGTTACATCAGCAGATGCACTTGCAATTCTTCAAATGGTTGTAGGATTAGAAAGTACTGATATGACAGCAGACATTGATGGAAATGGTGAAATATCATCAGCAGATGCACTTGCAATTCTTCAAACAGTTGTAGGTCTTAAATAAATACAGAAAAAGCGAAGCCATTTTATGACTTCGCTTTTGTTTAAAAAAGTTTATTCAGTATTTTCATCAATTGGAATAAATTCAAAACCATTATCTTCAGCATAAATCTGTGCTATTGAATCTGAATAGCCATATATTTTTTCAAGTGATGTACAACCATAAAAAGAATTATTTCCAATTTCAGTTACACTATCTGGAATTATAACATTTTTTAGATTTGTTGCATTTTCACATATATATGCAGGGATTTTTTCCATTCCATCTTCAAATATTATTTCTTCAAGTGCTGATTTTTCAAATATGCCATAATATAAATGTCCACTTATTGTTGTAAATGTACTTGGAATTGTTATACTCTTTATTGCTGTTCCATAAAAAGCTTCTGAACCAATTGTTGTTAAGCCACTTGGCAGTGTTATTGTTTCAAGTGATGTACAACCATAAAAAGAATTATTTCCAATTTCAGTTACACTATCTGGAATTATAACATTTTTTAAATTTGTTGCATTTTCACATATATATGCAGGGATTTTTTCCATTCCATCTTCAAATATTATTTCTTCAAGTGCTGAATCTTTAAATGCCCCATAATATAAAAATCCACTTATTATTGTTGTAACTGTATTTGGAATTGTTATACTTTTTATTGCTGTTTCAGAAAAAGCTTCTGAACCAATTGTTGTTAAACCACTTGGCAATTCTACTGTTGCAAAACTTGTACAACCTCTAAATGCATCCTCACCTATTGTTGTTAAACCATTTGGAAGTTTTATCGTTTCAAGTGATATACAATTATTAAACGCACTACTTCCAATTTCAGTTACACTATCTGGAATTATAACATTTTTTAGATTTGTTGCGTTTCTACATATATTTACAGGAATTATTTCCATTCCATCTTCAAATATTACTTCTTCAAGTGCTGATTTTTCAAATATGCCATAATATGAATATCCACTTATTGTTGTAAATGTACTTGGAATTGTTATACTCTTTATTGCTGTTCCATAAAAAGCTCTTGCTCCGATTTCTGTTAAACTATTTGGAAGCAGTACTGTTTCAAGCCATATACAATTATAAAAAGCCTCTGTTCCTATTGAAATAACAGGTATTTCATCTATGAAAGAAGGTATAACAAGCTCAGAGCTTTTAAAAATTTCTTTATCAAATCCTGTAATTTCAATACCATTTTCAATTTGTTTAAAATTAATTCCTTCAGCACGAACTTCTTCTGCTGTTTTGGATATTCCTGTTCTTTCAGAAGTAGTTTCCTCAGAGGATATTTGTGTAACAACAGTTGTAGTTACTTCAGTAAAAATTTCTGTAATTTCTTCAACAGATGATTGAGTAACAGCATTTTCAGTTTCCTCAATAGGTGATTGAGTAATAATATTTTCAGTTTCTTCGAGAAGTGCTTGAGCAGTTGAATCAGTATTATCAGTTTCATTATTACTTTCAGAAGTATTATTTATAGTATTTATTTCTGTAACTTGTAAAACATATTCCATTGAAACATCAATATGTTTTTCGGTATCTGAAACCATTTCTTCTGAATGTTCATATATTATAATATTATCATCATCTTCATTTACAACATTTATTGTTTGTATTCCTGTAAAGCATATAAGAATAAAAAACAAAAGTTTAAATATTTTCTTAAAAAACATTTCAATACTGGAAATATGTTCTGCTGTGGATATTGTAATATCAAGCTTTTCAGCCAATGGAATCCCTGACAATGAGCGTATTGAAATTCCTTTCTTTTCAAGTGAAGTTATTTCATTCTGAAGAATTTTTCTTGATTTGTTTATTCTTGATTTTACAGTACCAAGTGGACAATCCAATTTTTGAGATATTTTTTCATAGCTCATATCTTCCACAGCATACAATATAAATGTTTCGAACTGGACATCTGAAAGGTTGTCTTTCATAATTTTAAGAATGTATTTTTCAGTATCATCAGAAATCTGATTTTCTTCTGTTAATGATTTTTCATCAATCATATTATCCAAATCTATATCAGATATATTTTTTTGTTTTCTAAGATATTGTTTATATGCATTTCCGGCTGTTTTATAAAGCCACGGCATAATGCTTTCATTTCTTTTAAGAGTATTTAACTTTTCTATTGCAATTTGATATGTTTCCTGAGCAATATCTTCAGTAATTTCTTTATTTTTTAATTTTTTTAACAGATATTTATAAATTTTTTCATAAGTTAAAGAATAAATTTCAGATATTGCTT
>JAZKXQ010000089.1:0-3695 GCA_045611725.1 Oscillospiraceae bacterium | reverse complement strand
ATTGAGTTTTTCTTTGCATATTCACTTAACTTCACTTTATCACCTCTTTAATTATATTATAGCGTATATGCAAAGAATTGTCAATATATATTTATATATATTTATATGTTTTTATATGTTTTTAATATTCGATTATAATACTTCTTGCGTACAATCTTCCGCAGACTGATAATTTCCAAGTCTGGCATAACAGTAATTAAATACTTGCTGATAATATTTAGTTACTATTTCTTCATAGTTCAAGTTGTCATCACCTCTCTAATGCTATTTACTAAAAAATTAGTAATAATTAAAAATTCCTCCTCCATTAAGGAGAGGAATTTGACATAATAAGGATAATTTGTGTGAAATATTTATTTTTTTAAAGAATATCATAGAAAATATCGTTTGTCAAGTACTTTTTTTGTAAAATGTAGCCTCATTTATTCATTAAAAACCTTGTCGAATTTGAGTTAAATTATTGACAAATTTGTATACATATGATAATATTAAATTATGTATATGTTGTAAAGGATTTGTGGCATAAAATGGAGGGAATCGTTATGAATTATAAAAAAGTTATATCATTTGTACTTGCTTTTTCAATGATTGGTTCAGAAACATATTTAACTAATAATAAAAGTGATATGTTGGATAATGTAGTAACTGCTAATGCCAAAGTAAAAGAAGAAGATTTTGTAATAGATGAAAATGGTGTTATTACCAAATATAAAGGCACTGACAATTCTGTTGCAATACCATCTATGATTAATGGTGTTGCAGTTACGGCAATTGGAGATTATGCCTTTTTTGACTGTGCATTTATTGAATACATAGATATTTCTGATAATATTACATCTATCGGAACATCTGCATTTCGTGGTTGTTCATCACTGAAACAGATATATATTCCTTCCAGTGTCCAGCATATTGGCAGTAATATTTTCAATGATTGTGAAAGCCTTACTGAAATAAGTGTTTCTACGGATAATGAATACTATTCAAGTATCAATGGAGTTCTTTTTAATAAAAACATAACAGAACTTCTTCAGTATCCTGAGGGAAAAACCGATAGTCATTATAATATACCCGAAGGTGTTATTTCACTTGCAGATTATTCACTGTATAAGTGTTCTAATCTTCAGAGCGTTTATATTCCTCAAAGTGTTGTTAGCATTGGAATGGGAACATTCTGGGGTTGTTCTGCAATGAATCAAATAAATTTTGCTGATAATTCAAACCTTCTTAGTATCGGAGATTATGCTTTCTATTACTGTATTTCACTTCAAAGCATTGAAATTCCAATTAATATATCATCAATAGGTTGCTCGGCTTTTGCTGAATGTGTTTCACTTACAAGCATTGGTATTCCGGCTACTATGGTTAATATCGTTGATGTTTTATTCTTTGATTGTATAAATCTTGCTAAAATATATATCATAGGTGGGGAAGCTCCAGAACAATATGGCGATAAAGTTGTATCTGAAAGTGGAAATCTTACTGACAGTATAATATGGTCTTTTGACCTTTCTAAAAAGACCATAACAATAAATGGTAATGGAGAAATTCCCGATGGTACGGATATTTCTGCTATACTCAAAATAACAGATGTTGAAAAAATTGTAATAAATGACGGAATAACATATGTTCCTTATGGATTATTTGATGAAATAGACAATATAACAATATACTGTCCGGAAAATATTTATTCCGGAGATAATGCAAATGTTGTATTTACCACAGGAAAATGTGGTGAAAATGTATTCTGGAAATACGATGATGCTATAAATTCTCTTTTTGTTTATGGTAATGGTGATATATATAATTACTCTGAAAGTATGCCTCCTTATGCAGAATTAAGTCCATTTATAGAAAATATAGTTATTGAAGACGGTATAACATCAATAAGTGACTATTGTTTCAGTAATTTTGAAGCACTTACAGAAATAAATATTTCTTCAACTGTAACTTATATAGGAAATAACGCATTTGATTTATGTAATAAACTTTCAGATATTAACATATCTGAAAGTAATATGAATTATTATTCAGATAATGGAGTACTTTTCAGTAATGATAAATCTGTTCTGATAAAATATCCTGCAGGAAAAACTGAAAAATCTTATCAGATACCTGAATATGTAAATATTATAGACAATTTCGCCTTTGAAAATGCAATATATCTTTCTGATATATCATTTGCTGAAAATATTACATCTGTTGGTAATTATTCATTCTTTAATACTGGACTTACAAGTGTAACAATTAATAGCAGTGTAACTGAAATAGGGGATTATTCTTTCGGATATTGTGATAGTAAAAGCCTTATTCCAGAGAAAAAAGAATCATTTGTAATTTATGGAGAATATAATTCCGAAGCGTATAATTATGCTGTAAATAATAATATTGATTTTATCACAAAAGGAATGTACGGAGATAATTGCGAATGGAAATTTGATTATACTACCAAAACCCTGACAATAAGTGGTGAAGGTACTATGAAAGATTATCTTCCAACTACGCTTCCTTACCGTGATATAACTGCATTAATTGAAAATGTAGTTGTTGAAGATGGAATAACTGAAATAGGCAAATGTGCATTTTATAAATGTGAAACATTGAAAAATGTTCAACTTCCTGAAAGTATAACAAGTATTGGAAATTCAGCATTTTTCTGTTGTATATCTTTAAATAATATAAATTTACCAGACAGTATTAACTATATAGGCGATTCATCATTCCTTTGCTGTACATCTCTTGAAGAAATAAAAATTCCCGAAAATACCTCAACCATTGAAGATTCTGCATTTTATGGTTGTACGCTTTTAAAAAATGTAGAATTTTCAGATAGTGTATCTTTCATAGGTGAAAAATCTTTCTATTATTGCATATCTCTATCAAATGTTAAACTTTCTGAAAATGTTACCAGAATTGAAGATAAAGCATTTGGATATTATTCAGATGAATTAACAACAGAAAATTTTACTATTTATGGAATATCAGATTCTCAGGCTAATATTTATGCTGAAAATAATGGTCTGACATTCATTGCATTGAATGGAAAATGCAGTGAAAACGCAGATTGGAAATATAGTGCTGAAACAAGAACTCTTACAATAAACGGTACAGGCGATATTACTGAATTAAATATTAGTGATGAAATAAAGCCGTTAATAAATACAGTTGTAATTGATGATAATATAACATATATACCAGAAGACATATTCAATGATTTTTCAGAATTAAAAACTGTATATATATCTGATAGCCTTTATATAAACAATGAAAATATAAATATAATTACAACTGGCATATGTGGAGAAAATTTATTCTGGAAGCATAATAAGTATGAACAAACGCTCACAATATACGGACAAGGGGATATGTATGATTATTATGAAGATACTCCCTCTTTTGCTGATTTAAATTCATCTGTAAAAAATATAATTATTGAAAATGGTGTAACATCTGTCAGTGATTTTGCTTTCAGCGACCTTACTGAACTTACAAGCATAAATATTCCCGAAACAGTATCTTATATTGGAATCAGTGCTTTTGATTTTTGTAATAATCTTTCAGAAATTAATATATCTGAAAATAATATGCATTATTCTTCGGATAATGGAGTACTTTTCAGCAAAGATAAGTCTTTTTTGATAAAATATCCTGCAGGAAAAACTGAAGAATTTTATCAAATACCTGAAAATGTAAGCATA
>JAZKXQ010000088.1:0-4283 GCA_045611725.1 Oscillospiraceae bacterium | reverse complement strand
GCTCAAAATATTCCTCATACTTGTATGAACTGTATGAAGTAAGCATATAATCGGGAACTTCCACCTTTTCAGGCCCTTTGCTTACCTTAACGATTACAGTATCGCCTGTTTTAAATTTATCTCCCGGATTTATTGACTGTTCCATTATAAGACCCTTTTCAACCTTATCATTGAATACATATTCGGGTTCAATTACCAACCAGCCGAGGAATGTTGATGATTCTGCAACATCTTCATACTGATAGCCTATAAGATTAGGCATATCACTGTCAGGATTAAGCTCTGTCATTTCCTCATCGCCTGTACCTGCAGTCATTTCTATTACATTATCAACAGTTGAAGAACTGTTTCCATAAATTGAAAGGTCAATTTCACTTTCTCCATTTCCAGAGAAAAATGCCATAGCGATTATACCTATTACAAGAAAAATAGCTATAAGCAGAACGCCAATCATCAACGGAACTTTTATTCTATCAATTACAGGCACTACTTCTGCCTCGCTTATTTTTTCAGCAACAACAACTTTTTCATTATTTTTTGGTTTTATTACTTTCGGACGAGGTTGTCTTGGTGGTTCTGATACTGCCTGACGGGGAATTGCTATAGTTGCAGTATGAGTACTCCTGTTAATTTTCTCAACTTCTCCATCTTCTTCAAAAAGCTTTGTCACAAGTTCAGTGATAGTCTGTATTCTATCCTCGCTTTTTACAGCAAGACCAGCCATTATTGTATTTGAAACGCTTTCCGATATATTCGGATTTATTTCGTGAGGAGGACAAAGACTGTCGTTTGAAATTCTTGATGGAGCTTCTGAAGGACGACAACCTGTAAGTATTCTATAAAGTACGGCAGAAATTCCATAAACATCTGTCCACGTTCCCTGCCAACCGCTTAATGAATACTGCTCGGGAGCTGAATATCCGTGGAAAAGCTCTGATTTAAGCTCTGTATTCAAAGTTCTCAGAGGTGAAACGCTGAATCCCTGTAATTTCAGTTCGCCTTTATCATTTATAAGTATAGTTTCAGGACTTATTCCTCTGTGGACAATTCCTGCATTATGAATAATACTCAAAGTTGTAAAAAATGGAGGGAAAAGCTTTGAAACCTGTTCCCACGTAAGTTCTCCTGCATTTTCCTTTAAGTATTCAACCAGCGTAGAGCCTTCTGTATATTCAAAAACTGCATAAAATGTATTGTTAAGCGGGAAAATATCGTTTATGGGAATTATATGACTGATAGTTCTCATTCTTGCTATTGAACGGTTAAGCTCTGCAAACTCGTTCATAAGTGCCTTATACTGAACTTTATGATTATGATTATCATTAATATCCATACCATTTTTATCTCTTGTACATAAATCCTCTGGCATATATTCCTTGATAATTAATTTACAGTCCAGCGTTTTATCATAAGCTATATAATCAGCACTTTCACCATTATGATGTAAAAGTTTTCCAACAATGTACCTGTCATTCAGGACAGTTCCGGCAGCAAGGTAAGATGGTGCATTTTCAGAATCTCTGACACAGCCACATTCCGGACAAACGGCATAGCCTCCTGTATTCTCCATACAACCATAACAAAGCTTATTGTCACTCAAAACAAACCCTCCTGTTAAAAATTTGTACCTAAAATATCATAACAGCAATTTTAAATATTGTCAACTTTTTTAATGGACAAATCAGAAATAAAATAATAATTGTATTATTTCTGTAATCTTTTTTATCAATTATCAATAATTAGATAATCAAAGCTTAATCAATCCCTTATTTACCATTTCCTGTACTGCAAGCATAACCCCGATTTTTCCGCTTGTATAGGTAATTCCTCCCTGCATCCATACTGCATAAGGCTCTCTTATAGGTGCGTCAGCTGAAAGTTCTATTGACGCTCCCATATTGAATGCACCAGCAGCCATTATGACTTTATTGCTATACCCCGGCATATCCCACGCTTCCGGAGTTACAAAGGAATCAACAGGAGCTCCTTTCTGGATACCCTGACAGAATGCAGTGAGAAGTTCCTCATTTCCAAGCTTTATTGCCGTAACAATATCGCCTCTCGGTTCATTTTTCTTTGGAAAAGCCTCAAAGCCGAGTTTTGTAAAAATTTCAGATGCAAATACAGCAGTTTTTACTGCATTTCCTACAACATCGGGAGCCATAAAGAGTCCCATAAACATTTCCTTGTTCTGTCCAAGAGTACAGCCTACTTCCTTACCCATTCCAACGCAGGTCAGACGGTATGCACAAAGTTCAACAAGTTCTTTTTTACCTGCAATATATCCTCCTGTACTTGCAATTCCTCCTCCTATATTTTTTATAAGAGAACCAATTACAATGTCTGCTCCTGCCTGAGTAGGCTCTGTTTTTTCAACAAATTCGCCATAGCAGTTGTCAACCATCACAATTGCATCGGGATTTGAAGAACGTACTGCCTCAACTATCTGTTCAATTTCTGAAACAAGAAGTGCAGGTCTTAAAGAATATCCTCTTGAACGCTGTATATACGCAACTTTCGCACCTTTTACGGCTTCGGGGATAGATTCAAGGTCAGGCTTTCCGTTTTCAAGAAGGTCAACCTGTGAATATTCAACACCATAATCCATAAGAGAACCATTTCCCTTTTCTCCTGCAATACCTATAACTTCCTCAAGAGTGTCATAAGGTCTGCCTGTAACTGAAACCATTTTATCGCCTGTTCTGAGGATACCAAAAAGAGCTGTTGAAATAGCGTGAGTACCCGATACCAAATTATGTCTTACAAGAGCATCTTCAGTGCAGAAAACATCTGCATAAACCCTGTCGAGAATTTCACGTCCTACATCGCCGTAGCCATAGCCTGAACTTCCATAGAAACACTGTTCACTAACACGGTTTTTACTGAATGCAGAAAGAACTTTCGCTCCATTATACTCTGCTATTTTGTCGCACCCTGCAAGGCTTAATGAACAGGAATTTTCCGTTTCCCTTGCAAGATTTATAAGCTTTTCATCAAAATTAAAAAATGAATTATCAAACATTATAATTTCCTTTCAATAACACACTCAACGCTTATTTCATTGAAGCCTATCTCACGATAAAAGCTTTCTCTGTAATCAAGAGCAAACAACGTTATTTTCTTCCCCTCAAGGCGTAATCTGTGACCCAGCCAGTATAGTAATTCACGAGCATAACCGTTTCCCCTTGCCTCCTGCCTTGTGGCAACCTGACCTATTAAAATATGGTCGTCAACATCATAAATAACGGTTGCAGTAGTACATTTTTTATACAGATATATTCTGCTTATCCCACGTCTTATTCTATGGGAATTTTCTGTAATCCACAACCCATAATTGCTTATATTCGGAAAACCCTCTGTAATTATATCATATGCTTCATCAAGCTTGGGATTTTCCTCAAGTTCATTTTCATTAAAATTTTCAGGCATATGCTCGGAAAATTCAAACTGAGTACGTTTAAGCTTATGGTATCCGTCAATATTCTCAATATTTTTAAGAATATATGAAGGAGCTTCCACTCTGAAAGGCTGATTCATAATAATAAACTGTTTCAGCTCCTCGCAGGGAAATTCCTTTTCAGCACATACAACCAGAGTTGCATTAATCTGAAACATATAACCCTCTGTATCATCATAAACAAGCCTGAAAAAACGGCAAAAATCATATTTAACATCATAGGCTTCAAGGTATGCAAGAAATTTTCTTCCATAATAAGTTCTTACAAGATAATCCCTGTCAGCCTGATTTTTATTGTCCAGCTGTCTTATCATAGGCAATGAATCCTTGGAATTACTGCTTTTATAAGATTTTCACAGGATTCAATATCAGAATAATCAGCAACACACGATGGAGAATGAAGGTATCTGCACGGTGCTGATACTGCAAGAGTTCTTACACCATCACGGGAAAGATGAACAGCTCCGCTGTTGTTTCCTCCTGCAATCATTGTTTTTGTCTGACATAAAATATTATTTTCCTTTGCAGTTTCAAAAGCAAGTGAATATAATTCCCTGTCATAAACAGTGCTTCTGTCCATAAATGAAACTACAGCACCTTTTCCGAGTTCGCATACACGTTTTTCACCGCTTACACCATTTATATCGGCAGCCGTTGTAGTTTCAACTATTATTGCAAAATCCGGATTTACTGAAAATGCTGCTGTTTTTGCACCCCTGAGTCCTACTTCCTCCTGAACGCTGAATGAAAAATAAGTGTCATATTCAAGGTCGCTGTTTATAAGGTCAAGAAGTATCGCACAACCTGCTCTGTCATCAATAGCCTT
>JAZKXQ010000087.1:0-5811 GCA_045611725.1 Oscillospiraceae bacterium | reverse complement strand
GTTTCACAAAATACAGCTATTTGCTGTTCCATAAAAATCCACCTTTCTAATTGCTTTATTGTTTTTTGACCATTACCATTATAGCAAATTGAGGTGGATTTTTCTATATTCTTTTCTTTTTTTCTGTCGAACTCACGTTATATTATATCACTTTTCTTAAGTGTATGCAAATGATACTAAAGGGGAACAGTGCAACTGGTAAAACCACATTAGTTGAAATGATAAGGAGTTATAATGAAAATGGTATAGACTCTGTGATAACTGTTGAGTGCGATAAGAAGTGTGAGGTACTCAGCAGTATCAGATGGAAAGAAACAATAGGTATGATAAAAGACTTGTTTTCATTTACAACTAAAAAGCAAAAGCTGAGGTTTCCAAAACATCGGAAATCTCAGCTTTTATTATTCCTAATATCGTTTACAATATTTAATTTTATATGATATAATTATAAAAAAATAAAACAAATGTTTACATATGTAAACACTGTAAACATTGTATACAATGCGAATTTGATGAAAAAATTTGGCTAAAATATACTATCTCTGTTTATATAAAAGTCAAAATGATGTTCTCAGAGAATAAAATATATTTTTCTCAAAATATTGAGCTGAATACTTGACATTTGATTTAATTTATGATAATATAATATTAAGTTTTCAGCTTGAAAACTGTATTTAACATGATTAGGGGAGATTTTTATGAGAACATTGGACATAAGTAAATATGATTTTCGTTGGTTGGGAGAACAAATGGTACAAAAAAAATTGACTGTCACTATGGCTGCGAAGAAGATAAATAAGAGTACAAGCTCTATTTACAATTGGTTGACAGGTTGTTATTTAACAGATGCAATTAATCGCCCGAATCAAAAGGATGATGTTGCCAAAATGATTGCAGAAATGTTGGATTATAATGTAGAAGACGTTAGGGAGCAGATTCGTTTGTATCTTCTCTCTGCTGGAAAAATCAGCACAGTAAATGACGTATCCAATTATCGCTCTGAATTAGCCATATTTATTGATAAAGTTAAGAACATTCATTACTACGATAATGAAAAAACACTTTCTTCTGAACAACGTACTTTAATTCGTTCTGTACTTACAGTACTTGATAACATCTAATATTTTGTATATTAACGTGAATTTGACGGATTTTTAATGCCATCAAATGAAGTAATGATATATTTACGATGTATAATTATATACATAAGAATATTTATACAAAAAAACTTCTCTTTCTCAGAGAAGTTTTTGTATATTCTAAAACGCTCAGAAATCGTTTCTAAGGCACGTTTCCCCATTCATAGTATAGTTTTGGTTACCTACCCCTTAAAAGTGCCACTATGAGCCTGTAAAAGCCCTTATAAGCAACATGCTTAATGTCATAAATAGTAATTGACTTTATGCCTTATGAGTGGTATAATGATTACATAAATGCTAATAAGCAAAAAAGCCTATTAGTTTCCTAACAGGCTTCCACATCAAAAATTTTGTTTTTTTAGCATACAGTCAGAATGAATTGGCGTTCATTTACTGACTAACCGAACTGCTTTAAAAGAAGTTTGGCGACTTCTAATTAAGCACACAATTAGTTATAAGGACAACTAACTGTCAACGGTTGCAATAATACAATTGTGTTCCAATTGCAATAGTCCTAATCTAAGTATACACTAATGACGTTGAATTGTCAATAGTTATTTTTGGTATAATTATAGATATTCATATTAGGACTGTTGTAACTGATTGAAATTATCGGTTAAAACAGTCTTTTTTTATTATTTTTAAGATAAAATGGAGGATTTTTTTAAATATGAATGATTTTGAAAAATACGATACGGATAAGATAAAAGAGCAGATTTCTATTGTTGAACTGGTGCAGTCATACGGCTATGAAATTAAAAATAATATGATAAAATGCCCTTTCCACGCTGATAAAACACCATCTATGAAGCTTTATCCTGATACCAATACTTTTTTTTGTTTCGGGTGCAATCAGAACGGAGATACAATAAAATTTGTTGAACTATGCGAAAATACAGACTTTCAAGGAGCTTGTGCAAAAATGGTACAGAATTATAATATTGTCGGTGCAGTATCTGACAAAAAACAAAAAACAATTGATTTTATAGAGCTTGGCAAAGCTAACTATTATCTTAACAATTGGAGCAGAAATGCTTATAAATATTTGTCTGTATATGCTCAGAACACAACAGACGAAAAGGGACAGGCTCAGGCTAATGAATGGCTTGACATTCTTCTTAATGGCTCTGTAAAGGCTAAACAAAGCTTTTATATTGAACGTTCCGAAAACAATGATATTATGTTATATGTTGCATTTCTTAAAGATATTGATATTATAGCAGAATCTGAAAAAATTCAGATACCGGAAAACTTCGACCCGATACATATAAACGAAGCTGATATAAGTTTTTATAGTAAATTCAAGAAAATTCAGCAAGAAACCAATGGTTTTTATGCTCCTGTTTCTGCTGATGAAAGAGCATTGCAAGAACTTCCCTATTATTTTTTTGAAAATGACAAGGGAAAATTAAGTATTAATACTGCACTTTTAGCACGTTACATAAGAGAACGCAGTAAATATATTTTTGTCCGTAATCATGCCACAGAGGGCGTTAATAGATTCTGGTATAGAAATGGTTGCTATTGTCATATTTCTGATGAAGAATTAAGAGGATATATAAAATCATTTGTTACTAAGTATAATGAAACAGTGTTGAAAATGCGTGATATACACGAAGTATTTAGCAACCTTACAACAGATTTAAACTTCATAGCAAGTGACAAGCTAAACGCTGACGAAAATATAATCAACTTTCAGAATGGCTTATTATACCTTGATACAATGGAGCTGAAACCACACACACCCGATATTTACAGCACCATTCAAATACCTTGCAATTATAATCCTGTTTCGACAAATTCACCCGTATTTGATAAATTTCTTCAAGATTTCACGGAAGGTAATGAAGAAAAGAAAAAGTTTTTATTACAATATATGGCTTTATGTATATCCAATATCAGAGGCTACCGAATAAAAAAAGCCTTGTTTATGGTCGGAGATGGTAACACCGGCAAATCTCAGCTTAAAGGACTTACCGAAAGGCTTATAGGCTTAGAAAACTGTTCAGCCGTAACACTTGCAGAGCTTGAATCACGTTTTGGCACTTCCAACTTATATAATAAACGCTTGGTCGGTGATTCTGATATGTCTTTTATGTCTGTTAAGGAGTTGAAAATGTTCAAGCAAATAACAGGAGGCGACAGTGTACCGATTGAATTCAAAGGGCGTACACCTTTCAATTACATTTACAATGGATTGATGTGGTTCTGTATGAATGAGTTACCCAGATTCAGTGGTGACCGTGGACAATGGGTATATGACAGAATTATTATATTTAACGCTGATAATGTTATCCCTGAAGAAAAAAGGGATAAACATTTGACTGATAAGATGTTTGCAGAACGTGAAGCCATCATTGCAAAATATTTAATACCTGCATTGTCTACATTGCTAAAAAATGACATTAACATTGATATTCCTGATGAATGCATAACTCTTGGTAAACAGTATCAGCAAGACAACAACCCAGTACATAGGTTTTATATTGAATGTTGCACTGACAGACCCAATAACAAAGTTTCTGATAGTTGTACCACTAAAAAAATGTATGAAGTCTTTAAAGCGTGGTGTAAAGACAATAACAATGGGTATGTTGTTTCAAAACCTGAATTTAATAAAGAGCTTGTACAAATATTAAAAGCTAATGATTTAAAACAAATTCAAAAAGTAATACACGGCACATATTACTATAATTTTACACTTAACCTTAAAACAAAACAAGATTATCAAGAAGTTTATGGTGTCGACCAAGTGCAATGATTTTCTGTAATTCACCCACTTTTTCACCCAATTCACCCACTTTTTCACCCACTTTTTCACCCAATTTTTAAGGTATAAATCCCGAAAATACAGGGTTTAAAGTGTATAGGGTGAAAAGGGTGAAAAGTTTTTTAATTCTTCGCGTACGAAAAAATAAAAACGAAAGAAATATACATATATTTTATAAAAAAGAAAATGAAATTTTGTTCACCCAATTCACCCAAATATCAGTAAATCCCGTAAATACGAGGTTCTAAACTTTAAAATGGGTGAAAAAGTGGGTGAAAAGTGGGTGAAATAGAAGCCTTATAGGGTGAAAAGCTTTTTTTAAACTCAATTTTTTATTGAGTTTTTACAAGTCAAGCAGTAGAAAAAGTATAAAGCCCTCTCTTTTCACTCTTAATCTTGAAACAAAGCAAGATTATCAATTTATTTATGGAATTGACCAAGTACAATAAACCAAAATGCCGTAATTTTATTTCAGCAATAAAAAAACAAGGCTATTTTGAAAATAACCTTGAATTTTTTTCATTATATAATATATGCTTATTATTTCCTTATTTATCCCTATAATGTGAGCCACACTGAATAATTTGGATAGTTTCACCAACAATACGATAAACAATACGATTTTTATCATCTATGCGTCTGCTCCAATATTCTGATAAATCTCCCGAAAGATGTTCCGGCTTACCAATACCATCATATTTGTTTCTGTCAATGTCATCAATTAGCTTGTGAATACGTTTTAATGTCTTTTTATCTTGCTGTTCCCAGTAGATATAATCTTCCCAAGCTTCATCTGAAAAAGCTTTAATCATCGTCTATAACTCCCAATTCGTGTACTGTGCCACCTGTACGTTCCATCTGAGCTGCTGAACGTCTTAAACGCTCCATATTGGTTGCTGAATAAAAAGGGTCATTGGCATTAAGTTCAAATGGAATACGTTGTTCCATAACTGCTTTTTTTGCAAATACACATATAGCTGTTGTCATTGACATTCCTAAATCTTCGC
This sequence comes from Oscillospiraceae bacterium, assembly GCA_045611725.1. Lineage (GTDB taxonomy): Bacteria > Bacillota > Clostridia > Oscillospirales > Ruminococcaceae > UBA5884. The sequence continues at coordinate 895 of JAZKXQ010000087.1, read as the reverse complement.
ATAATATGTCAAAAGATTTCTTTAAATTTTCGTCTATACGAATATTAAGATTAGTTTGAGCCATACAAATACCACCTTTCTTTTATCATAATCCACAAAGAAAAACTAAAAGCTTTTCTATAAATATTATATCAGAAAAAATTAAATATTGTCAACACATTGTCACAAAATTTTATGGCAATTTTAATATTCTACAATCCTCTCGATTCTTTGTAGCCATAAATATACCAACGTACACCAATATACGCTATATTTAACCCTAAAATTAAGAAAATACTGTTTACAGGAATATGTTCAGCCCAGAATATGCATATAGCCATACTTGACAATGTTAATAATATACTGACTTCTATGTTCTCCCCACAATATTTCATATATGCTTCAATTATCCATTTACCTAAAAATACGAATATTACTCCAAAAATAATAATACCCACAGCACATATAATCACATATATTATCCAGTAAAGAAAAGTTATTCCATCAGAAACACTTGCACTGATTTCAGCAAGATTATTTATCATACCCCAATATCCTGTTAAAAAAGTTATTCGCTAAATTCACACAATAATTGAAATCTTCCATAAATTCAACGGAGTGATATGCCCACAAAGTAGTTACTAACAACGCATATATGCCAACAACCCCAAAAACAACGAGAGTGTAAATAAATTTGTGTAATTTGATTTATAAATCCCATAACTACATACTTTGTATAAGAACTTACACAAAAAATTTTACAATCTCAATAATTTGATATTTCATTTAATAAAATAATGGAACTTTATCGGATGAGGTGGCAAATAGAACTTGTATTTAAGAGATTCAAATCAATTTTTGGAGGAAGAGAATTTACAGCAAGAAAAGAAAAAGCTGTAAAAGCCTGGTTTTATGG
>JAZKXQ010000086.1:0-7949 GCA_045611725.1 Oscillospiraceae bacterium | reverse complement strand
ATTATAGCATATATTTTGTGATAATGCAAGGGAAAGGATGTAAAATTGAATAAAAAAGAAAAATTAGAAAAACTTAAAGAATTAAAACCCGAACAGTGTGATTACAGTGACAGGGGCACGTCAGAACTGTTTGCGGAAATGTACAAAGATAAGATTGTATATAATACCACCGCAAAGTGTTGGTATTATTACAATAGCAAGTATTGGGAAGTTGATGCTGAAGCTATGTATATCAACACGCTTGCAAAGGAATTCTATGATTTACTGATTAATTACTCAAACGAAATTGGTGATGGCGAAAAAAGAAGATTATATTTAGACTATTATAAACGTTACGGCAGCAAAACAAAACGTGATATTTTAATCAGAGATGTAGCGTCAAACTGCTATATATCAGCAAATAAATTTGATAAAAATATTATACTTTTTAACTGCTTTAATGGCACGCTAAATTTAAAAACATTTGAATTTAGCGAACATCGTGCAGAAGATTACATAACAAAAATTTCAGCTGTAATATATAATCCTATTGCAAAATCCACAGATTGGGAAAATTTTATTGCTGAAATTATGTGTGATGATGCTGAAAAAATACGCTATATTCAGAAAGTAATTGGCTATGCAATATCTGGTGAATGTAATCTTGAACAGGCATTTGTTTTGTATGGAGCAAGTACAAGGAACGGAAAATCAACTTTTGTAAACACGATATCAACGCTGCTCGGAGGGGCGAGTGGTTACGCCAAAAATGCTCAACCCGAGCTTCTTCAGCTGCATAAAAACAAAAGAAGCGGTGCAGCAAATGAAGATTTAGCCAGACTTGCTGGATGTCGTTTTCTCAGCGTGAGCGAACCACCACAAAATATGGCATTAGATGTAGCACTCATAAAAACAATCACTGGCAGAGACAAAATCACAGCAAGATTTTTGTATGCAAATTCTTTTGAGTTTACGCCCCAGTTCTGCTTATTTATTAACACGAACTATTTGCCCAAAGTTTTAGATGATACGCTTTTCAAAAGCAACAGAATTAATGTAATTGAATTCACAAAGCATTTTAACGATGCAGAACAGGACAAGCATCTAAAAGATAAATTGACAACTGAGGAAAATCTAAGCGGTATATTTAATTGGTGTCTGAAGGGGCTTAAAAGTTACAGAACAGAAGGACTTGACAAACCCCAATCTATCATTGAGAGTACAAACAATTATAATAAGGAATCTGACAAGCTTACAAGATTTTTTGAAGAATGTCTTGAAGCTGATGAAGGTAGTGTATGTGCAATAAAAGACATTTATACTATTTATAAAATATGGTGCAATAATAGCGGATATGCTACTGACAGTAAACAAAAATTTATCGAGGAATTAAAGAAAAGAGAAGCCTATGGTCCATCAGGTACTATCAATGGCAAAACAGTTCGTAATGTAATAAAGGATTACAGATTAGCAGCTTAACTCTTTTTTGTGCATTTGTGCATTTGATATTGCAACTTTTTTAAAATAAAAAGTAAATTGAAAATAGTTTGCATCAAAAATACACATTTGCACATTTTGGTTATGTATTAAAGTAGTTGACAAATACAAAAAATATTATATAATCATAAATAAGAGGTGATTATAATGATAGAAAAAGCAATAAGATGCATTCATTGTGAAAGCAAAGATATAGTAAAATACGGAAAACAGTCAAATGGAACTCCAAGGTGTAAATGTAAAAATTGTGGGAAAATATTTCAGAGTGAGTATGTAAGTAATGGGGCATTACCCGAAACAAAGAAGATGATTATAAAAATGTCATTGAACGGAAGTGGAGTACGTGATATAGCACGTGTTCTTGGAGTAAATAAAAATACTGTAGTTGATGTTTTAAAAAAACTGAAAAATTTCTTACAAGAGTAAATCCAGCTTATAAAAATAATAAGAAAACATTAAAAATAAGACTTGAAATTGATGAAATGTGGGGACGAGTTTACAGTAAAAATACTCCATGTTGGCTATGGCATGCTATTGATGATGAAACAGGTGTAGTAATTGCATATGTGTTGGGTACACGTAAAGAAGAAATGTTATGGGAACTTTGGGAAATGCTTTCTGAATTGAATATTGAATTTATAGAAGTTTATTCAGATAATAATTTTGCATATCATAATATAATACCAGCAAATATCCTTGTAATTGGTAAAAAGAACACACAAAAAATTGAAAGAAAACATCTTACTTTTCGTACACGCTTGAAACGTCTTTCACGAAAAACTATATGTTATTCAAAATCTTTAAAAATGCATAAAATACTTGTTGGTTTACTTATTAATTATCTTGAATTTAATATTAAACTATTTTAAGACACAACCCACATTTTTGATTGCTTGACTTTTTCACACTTCCGTGCTATAATAAATAGAGGAGATTCTATCATTTGGTAGGAGGTGACAATGTGGACAGATTAGCCGCATATGGATGTATTTCTTGTGTTAACATTTCTTTAAAAGACGAAGAAACTGTAAAACAAACAAAAGTATATATGGAGTTAGTAGAAGAACTACATAATTATTTTATTCCGTATGATGACATATTCATTGATGTTATAACAGGTTCATATAGAAATAGAAAAAAACTAAAAAAATTACTTACTGAATTCGGTCGTGGTGATACAATTTTTATATCACGCATTGAATGCTTAGGGTTTACAACTAAGGAAGTAATAAATAATTACATTGAAATCGCAGAAAAAGGCATTGGTCTTCTTTTGCCCGATAAAACAAAAGAAAATGGTGTGTCTGAATTTTCAACAACAGACTTTTCATTTTCTGAAATGAATAAAAATAAAGCAGAGGTTGATTGTATCTGCGAACAGCTAAAAATGGTACAACTCAAAACAAATTCAGGAAGAAGAACAACATCAACTAAAGTTATAAATAGTGATTTTGAGAAAGTCTACTGGGCTTATGAAAATTATTTTATTTCGCTTGAAACAGCCGTTTCAAATAATTATTTTTATGTATCTCGTCGCAAGTTTTATCAGCTTTGCGAAGAATACGAAAAATCGGAAAGATATTTCATGATGCTTGAAAAAGAAGAAATGGAAAATCATATTTCTGAAAAGCCCAAACGTTTTGGGAAAGTCCCTGTATATTTCGATAGCATTGTGCAAATGTTAGGCAAGTATTCTACAGAACAAGAATTGTTAGAAGCGTGTAAAAAACTGAATATACCTATTATTCATCCTATTGAATATAAACGCTTATTATTAAAAAATATGCCTGAAGGTCATTCACTTGCTATTAAATGTGCTTTTCATTTTGCAAAAGATTTTGATGATTTATATTTTCTACCCAAAAGTGTAGAAAGAATGCAAAAAGGTATTGACAAAAATAAATTTTGATGATATAATAAACACATACCAAATGATAGAATGTAGCGTTTTTATTATTTAAGGTATAATGTAGGCTTGTGAGCGAAACAAATTTAGTGTTGTTTCGCTTATAATTAAAACTAAACATATACCAAAATATAGAACAAGAAAAGGAGGTTGTAAATGGAAATAGTATACATAAGCAAAAATTTTAAAAAGACTACTGCCGAAGAGATGAGAGTTATTCAAAAAGGTGTCAACAAGCTCGTTGCAAAAATTTCTCAATACGAAAAAACAGGTACGAGCTTTGAACACATTTTTAATGATGACACTGTTAAATACAGTATTTTAGATAATAACTTTTGCGTTTATAAGCATCAGAATCAGCAAATGCCTCTCAGACTGTTGTATCGTTTTAAACACACAGATAACAACACCGACAGACTTGAAGTGCATCTTTCATACATAAAGAAATATAACGATAACAGGTATTTTACAATTTTTCGCAGTTATGCTGCTTGTAATTAAATTAAAGGAGGACTTTATTATGGAAAAAACATTGTATATCGATAACACCAAATTATCAGTTGAGGTGAGTGATTTTGACTGGCATCAAAGTCAGAATGAAATTCAATGCATTCTCATTTTTTTGAGTGTTGCTGACAAAAAACGTTTCATAGCAGAGCTGGGAGAGGAGTTTTATTCTTTACAGCTTGATGATATGTTTCTATCCCAGCACTGGTATAATGACATAAAAGATACACAAGCAATCGTGTTTGGTGCTTATTATTCAACTCCGCCTACTACCAATTCCGATAATAAACCGTCCACATCAGTGTATGAAGAATTTGGTTTTAATCCTAACGAAGTAATTTTTTAAGCGAAAGGAGAACACAATGTTTATTAAGTACAGAAATAAAACTTATAGTGTCGTTATTGATAAAAAGTACGAGTGCAATGAAATAATCGACTGTGAAATCAAATTCAAAAGCGAAGTCAGTAAAAAAAGTTTTCTGAACCTCTATTTCAACAGGGAAAATTTTGTTCACGGCGACAAAGCTATAATTGAAAATATTGCTTACAACAAATGCTATTTCTATAATAAAGATGATAGTTATAATGTTATCAAATGTCATATTGACAAAAGAGAGGGATGGCATGAAAGAAAATGCAGAAATTGTATTTAGCATAATAGAAGAAATGACAATTGTAAGCAATCTAAAAGGAATATGTGTTAATAATACAACAATTTGTTTGTTGATTAATCGTCTTACAAAAGATGATTTCTCAACAAGTACATTGCTCACATATTTTGTAGAAAGGCTTTATACTGAAATTAATATATTGAAAAACAATGAAACTGAGGTTAGGTTTTTTGTTATAGATATTGCGATTTAACATCCGATTCATTTTTGATGTTGATTTATAGAAAGGAGAATTTTTTTTGGCAGAATTAGTAACTCGTAAGCGTGGTACAAAGTGGGAATACAGATTTCAGATTGCTTCGGTAAATGGAAAGCGTCAGTACAAGAGCAAGTCGGGGTTTAGAACAAAAGCAGAAGCAGTTGAAGCAGGAACAAAGGCTCTCAATGAGTATAATATGACTGGGTTTACTTTTACTCCGTCAGAAATCAGTTTTTGTGATTATCTCGACCTTTGGCTTGATACTTATTGCAAAATAAATCATAAAGCAACAACGTTAACAAATTACGAAAAGAAGATACGTTTATACATAAAACCTTCCCTCGGAAACTATAAACTTAAAAATCTAAATGCGGCTTTGTTGCAGAATTTTGTAAATGACAAATTCAATGAAGGATTAAGTCGTAATACGCTTTCGGTGATAAAAGGAATATTGTCAAGTAGCATGAGCTATGCTGTTCAACCCCTTGAATATATTCAGCAAAGTCCTATGATTTACGTTAAATTACCCAATTCCAGAGCTATTCCAAAACAACTGAGCAGGTCAGCAAAGCATTTTCTTATAGATGAGGCAGATATTCAAAAGATTTTCAACAGATTTCCAAAATCCTCAGCAGCCTATCTTCCACTTTTGTTGGGATATAAATGCGGATTGAGACTTGGTGAATCATTCGGGCTTACATGGGACTGTATAGATTTTGATAAAAAAGAATTGACAGTCAATAAACAGGTTCAGTGGCATGAGAAACAAAATGAAACTTCAGATGAATCATATTGGTATATAACACCACCCAAATATAACTCATCAAGAACTATTGCTATTGATGATGAACTTGTGGATTTTCTTCAAAATCTTAAAAAAGAGCAAGAAGAAAACAAACAGAAATATGCTGAATTTCATGTTGTCAACTATGTTGAGGATATAAAAAAGAGAGTAAATCAATCGAAATACGGTACTATAATTGATTTTGTAAACATCAGAGAAAGTGGAGAATTTATTCAGCCCCGTGTAATGCAGCATACATCTCACGTTATTCACAATGAACTCAAAATTAATTTCACTTTTCACTCTTTACGTCATACGCATTGTTCCATGCTTTTGTCGGCAGGGGCAAGTGTAAAATATGTTCAGCAACGCCTTGGTCATAAAAATGTTCAGATAACAATGCAGGTCTATCAGCATCTCACCAAAGATATGGATGCTACAGGAAATGCAGTTTTAAATTCAATATTTAAGAAAGAGAAAGAGGAAGAATAATATGGAAAATAAAGCTATTTTATATACGGTATCAGAGGTAGCAAAGCTTCTGCATACTAATAAATCTTATGTTTATGAACTTATCAATGCAAACAAACTGCCTGCTCTCAAGTTAGGCAGTAAAAAAGTCCGTGCAGAAGCACTTGATACGTTCCTAAGGAAATATGAGGGAATGGATTTAACAAATCCTTACGATGTAAAGAGTATGTCCGAAAAGGATTGTGCTTAACGAATTAACAATGCAGTGCTAACAACACTGCTTTTTTTATCGCTCGTTGTCCACCACTTGAAAATCCGTGGACAAATGGTGGACAAAATGCAAAAATCCCGTCATCATTCGTTTTTAAACAAACAACAACGGGATATAATTTTTATCTGTTAAATGATGTATTTAAGCCGTTTAAAGCTATTACTTCATAGCCTCTTCAACCGCAACTGCACAAGCAACAGTAGCACCAACCATTGGGTTGTTACCCATACCGATAAGACCCATCATTTCAACGTGAGCAGGAACAGATGAAGAACCTGCAAACTGAGCATCTGAATGCATTCTTCCCATAGTATCAGTCATACCATATGAAGCAGGACCTGCAGCCATATTATCTGGATGAAGTGTACGACCTGTACCACTACCTGAAGCAACTGAGAAGTATTTCTTACCCTGTTCAACACATTCCTTCTTGTAAGTACCTGCAACTGGGTGCTGGAATCTTGTTGGGTTAGTTGAGTTACCAGTGATAGAAACGTCAACGCCTTCCTTATGCATAATAGCAACGCCTTCAGTAACATCGTTAGCACCATAGCAGTTTACTTTTGAACGAAGACCATCTGAATAAGCCTTACGGAAAACTTCCTTAACTTCGCCTGTATGGTAATCCATTTCAGTTTCAACATAAGTGAATCCATTGATTCTTGCGATAATCTGAGCAGCGTCCTTACCAAGACCATTAAGGATAACTCTGAGAGGTTCTTTACGAACCTTGTTAGCCTTTTCAGCTATACCAATAGCACCTTCGGCAGCAGCGAATGATTCGTGACCTGCAAGGAATGCGAAACATTTAGTATCTTCTTCAAGAAGCATTTTGCCGAGATTACCGTGACCAAGACCAACTTTTCTCTGGTCAGCAACTGAACCTGGGATACAGAAAGCCTGAAGACCTTCACCGATAGCAGCAGCAGCGTCAGCAGCTCTTGTGCAACCCTTCTTGATAGCGATAGCACAACCTACAGTATAAGCCCACTTTGCATTTTCAAAGCAGATAGGCTGAATACCTTCAGTAATCTTATAAGGGTCAAAGCCTTTTTCCTTACATACATCAGCACATTCTTCAACAGAACTGATACCATATTTATTAAGAACTTCAAGAATCTGCTTTTCTCTTCTCTCATATGATTCAAATAAAGCCATTATAGTTAGTCCTCCTTAAATTATTCTTTACGAGGGTCGATAATCTTAGCAGCGTCATTAACTCTGCCGTACTGACCCTGAGCCTTTTCAAATGCTGTGTTAGCATCGTCACCAGCCTTGATGAAGTCCATCATCTTGCCGAAGTTAACAAACTTATAGCCGATGATTTCATTCTCTTCATTAAGAGCGATACCTGTAACATAACCGTCAGTCATTTCGAGGTAACGAGGACCTTTCTTGAGAGTACCATACATAGTACCAACCTGTGAACGAAGACCTTTTCCGAGGTCTTCAAGACCTGCACCGATAGTAAGACCATCTTCTGAGAAAGCACTCTGAGTTCTTCCATAAACAATCTGGAGGAAGAGTTCTCTCATAGCTGTATTGATAGCATCACATACGAGGTCAGTATTGAGAGCTTCAAGAATAGTTCTACCAGGGAGAATTTCAGAAGCCATAGCTGCTGAATGAGTCATACCTGAACATCCGATAGTTTCAACGAGAGC
>JAZKXQ010000085.1:0-3258 GCA_045611725.1 Oscillospiraceae bacterium | reverse complement strand
GAAAAGGCTACTGTTCAGACTATTGAAGATGGTATTATGACAGGCGACCTTTATATGCTTTCAAATCTTGAAAACAAGAAGAAAGTTAATTCAAAGGAATTTTTAGTTGAAATAAACAACAGACTTGCTGAACTTATGAAGTAATTTCATATGACAGAATTTAAACTTACTGACGACAAGGGGCATTATGCTCCTTGTTTTCAGTGTAAATTATTTTATAAAAGCAGATATAAATCGTATCTTTTTTTACAAGATAATTCGGAGGTGCTTGGATATGTATAAAAATCAGATTTCTTCATATGTTATAAAACGTCTTCCACGTTATTACAGATTTCTTGAGGAAATGAAAAAAAATAATGTAGGTCGTATTTCTTCAAAGGAAATTGCAGAGCGTATGGGAGTTACTGCCTCACAGATACGTCAGGATTTAAACTGTTTCGGAGGTTTCGGTCAGCAGGGTTATGGCTATAATGTTGAGACTTTATATTATGAAATTGCAAAAATTCTTGGGATAGATAAAATGCGAAAAACTATTCTGATAGGTGCAGGTCATCTTGGAAATGCAGTTGTATCTCATATTGAATTTGAAAAAAAAGGCTGTCATCTTATTGGAATTTTTGACAGTAATCCAAAACTTTTCGGAAAATCATTAGGCTGTCATAAAGTTATGGATATTAAAAAGCTTGAAAGCTTCTGTACTGAACATAAGCCCGAAATAGCTGTTCTTTGTATTCCTAAGAAATCAGCCAAAGATGTTTCTGAAAGTCTTATAAGGCTCGGAATATATGCTTTCTGGAATTTTTCACATTATGATATAAGAAATAATATAGACAATCATAAAATTATTGTGGAAAATGTTCATCTTGCTGATAGTCTTATGACTTTATCATATAGTGTAAATAATTTTGAAAAATAGAAATCCAAAAGGAGTTTTTTTATATGGCTGATACATCTGCAATTATAGTATGTGCTGGAAATTCCACCCGTATGAACGGAGTAAACAAACAGTTTTTAATGCTTGATGGTATACCTGTTGTATGCCGTTCGATGATTGCCTTTGAAAAATGCGAAAGTATTTCAGAAATAGTAATAGTTGCGAAAGAGTCTGATATTGAAGAAATGCAGAAACTCTGCGAAAAGTATGGAATTTCCAAACTTTCAGCAATTACAGCGGGAGGACAAACTCGTCAGCAGAGCGTTCTTAATGGTCTTAGAAAAATTTCTGAAAATACTAAAATGATAGCTGTTCACGATGGTGCAAGACCTCTTGTAAAGCCTGAACATATTGAAAAGACAATTGCTGACGCAAGAATTTTCGGAGGTGCAGTTCTTGGAGTTCCTGTAAAGGATACAATAAAAGTTGTTTCGGATAATCTTATAACAGATACTCCATACAGACCATCATTATATATTACCCAGACTCCACAGGTATTTAAAAAATCCATTTATTATGAAGGTATGGATTTTGCTATGGAGCATAATCTTGATTTTACCGATGATTGTCAGCTTGGTGGGGCGATAGGTACAAAGGTATATATGACAACAGGGGATTATGAAAATATTAAAATAACTACTCCCGAAGATATAAGAATTGCGTCTGCTATTATGGGTGAATAAATATGAAATATATTGTTATGATAGCTATTGCATTTGGTATAGCATTTTTTCTCATAGCTGTCAATCTTGGAGATTATCATAGCCGTAATGAGAGTTTTAAAGAGAAAAAAGTTTCTGAATCCATAGCACTTGCTGAAAAACAGCGTGAAGCTATGAATACAGAGCCTGATATGTGGGATAAAGTAAATAATGCAAAAGAAAAACTTCAGACTACCGTTCCACAGGAAACTGATAACAATGCTGAATACAATGTTGTAACAGATGAAAATGGGGAAATAATAGGTTATCAGCAGGTTGAAAATATTGAGTATGATGAAAACGGAAATGTTTTGTCATTTGATAATGTTGGGGATATGATTTCTCCCGAAGAATATGCAAAGGTAACTGCTCCACCTGCTGAAAATGAAGCAACAACGACTAAAAGACCGATACCCGATGTAAACAAATACAAGAAAAAAGATGAGAAATTTACTATAATTGTTGAGTAAAAAAATTTACTTGAATAAAGTATTTTTTTATGATATAATTCTTTTGTGTGCAGGTTAATGTTCAGAAAAAATTTTAAAGAGGTGCTATATATATATGAAGTTTAACTTCAATGTTTCTGCCGAAAATAATATAAGTTGTCAATCGCCCTTTGAATATATCCTTAATAATAAAAATCTTCTTCAGTATTCTCTTGGTGCTTTGCTTTATTCTCCAGCTGTTAATGAATCAATTGCTGACAATCTTATTTCACGTAAATATGATAATGTTCGCTCACTTGCATTCTGTCTTGAGGACGCTGTTGCAGATGACGCTGTTGAAATGGCTGAAAATCAGCTTGTTCATTCCTTTGAAAAGATTTTCAATGCCATTTCAGATGGAATTATCAAGCGTGAGGAGCTTCCGTTTTTCTTTATAAGGGTAAGAAATCCCGAACAGATTGAAAGAGTTTTCAGCAGAATTTCTCAGTTTAATCTCCTCACAGGATTTATTTTCCCGAAATTCAATCCATCAAATGCATTTGAATATATTAATAATATTATGTGTATCAATAAAAATTCCTCTCGTCCGATATACTTTATGCCTATTCTTGAATCCTCCGATATTCTGGATATTGAAACAAGACCTGATTCTTTAAAGCAGATTAAAAAAATTCTTCTTACTGCAAAAAAACTGGTTCTTAATGTGAGAATTGGTGGTAATGATTTCTGTAATGTTTATGGATTCAGAAGAAATTCTTCACAGAATATATATGATATAGCTGTCCTTAGAAATGTTATTGCAGATATTGTGAATGTTTTTGGTATGGATTATGTTATTTCAGCACCTGTCTGGGAATATTTTGATAATCCTAATGATGATTTATGGAAATCGGGTCTTGAGCGTGAGCTTGAAATGGACAGACTTAATGGTCTTATCGGCAAAACTGCAATTCACCCTTCACAAGTATCTGTTATAAATAATTCACTTATGGTTGATAAAAATGACTATTTTGACGCTGTTAAGATTCTCAACTGGAAAGATGATGTTTTTGCTGTTTCAAAAAGTGTTGCTGGTAATCGTATGAATGAAAGAAAAGTTCATACAAAATGGGCAGAAAAAATAATTGCTCTTTCCTGTATTTACGGAGTAAAATAGAAGTCGGATCGTAGCCAT
>JAZKXQ010000084.1:0-2724 GCA_045611725.1 Oscillospiraceae bacterium | reverse complement strand
TTATTTTTCACCTGACCATATAGCCTTGAGAATTTCAGGAACGCACATATCGGCAAGTTTTGAGATAAGTAAAAGCATAGCAAGAGCGTGTTTTACTGCTTCTTCTTTTTCGCCGAACATATTGAAATAATATGACGCATAAATATCGTTGTCCTCATCAAGAGCAAACCTCACATAACGATACTGACTGTTGAAATTGTTGAGGATTTCAAGAATCTGTATTCTTTTATCCTGATTAACATTTCTTGAAATACAGCACCATATTTTAGCAATTCCGTCATCTGAAACTCTTAGCTTGACATTAAGGCTCGGCAGATGAGAAGAACCTACCAGAAAAGAGAAGACTACATTGTCCTCAAATTCGTGGAGCTGATAGCTTAATCCCGATTCTTCAAGAGCGTCTATAATAGCGTCACTGTAATCTACAGACATATGTTCTGCCTCCTTTTTCTGATTTTTAAAAATTTTTTAAGCGTTTTTACCAAGCTCAAAAGCTTTTCTGTTTATTTCAACAGCCTTTGCAGGAACACATTCTTCAAGGGCATTTTTCCATATATCTTCCGAGAAATTCATAATCTTTGAAAGCACTCCCATAAGAACTACATTCACGGCTCTTGCAGAACCTGCTTCATTGGCAAGTGAAAGAGCGTCAAGTGCAGTAATGTCAATACCTTTTTCTCTGATTTTTTCAACAATATCAGACGGATACTGTGCAGCACCTGTAATTACAGGCATTGGCTCAATCTGCTGAGTATTGGTAATGATTTTACCATCTTTTTTAAGGTATGAAATCCATCTTGCAACTTCCATTTCTTCAAATGAAACTATTATATCAGCTTCTCCCTTTTCGATTACAGGTGAACAGACATTTTCACCATATTTTACATATGTAACAACAGACCCGCCTCTCTGTGACATTCCGTGGACTTCGCTTACTTTTACATCAAACCCCTGTGAAAGAAGCACACTGCCTAAAATTCTACTGGCAAGGAGAGTACCCTGACCGCCTACGCCAACAAGCATAATTGATTTTACTGACATAAATTTATATCCCTTTCCTGATTATTCTTCAATAGCTCCGAATTTGCACATCTGTTCGCAAAGCTTACAGCCTACGCAAAGAGTAGCGTCTATCTGAGCCTTGCCCGTTGTCATTGAAATTGCCGGACAGCCTATCTTCATACACATTTTACACGATTTGCACTTATCAGCATTAATTTTAAACGGAGGATTATGTTTTACTGTTTTAAGCAAAGCACACGGCTTTCTTGTAATTATAACACTTGGTTCTTTTACAGCAAGTTCAGTTCTTAAAACGCTTTCAACTTCTGCAAGATTGCCTGGGTCAACTACTGTAACACGGTTAATTCCTACAGCCTTTACAAGTGCCTCAAGATTTACAGCATTTGCAGGGTCGCCGTGAATATTCATACCGTTTGCAGGGTTATTCTGATGACCTGTCATACCTGTTATTGAGTTATCAAGGATAATTACAGTTGAATTGCTTTCATTATAGGCAATATTTATAAGACCTGTTATACCTGAATGGATAAATGTTGAATCGCCTATAACAGCAACCGATTTATCTTCAAATTCTCCCTTTCTTGCCTTGTTAAAGCCGTGAAGTCCACTTATTGAAGCACCCATACATACAGTTGAATCCATAGCCTGTAACGGAGCGGCAGCACCGAGAGTATAACAGCCTATATCACCACTTACCATAACACCAAGCTTTTTAAGAGTATAGAAAACTCCTCTGTGAGGGCAACCTGCACACATTACAGGAGGTCTTACAGGAACGTTTTCATCAAACACATCGTATTCATTCTTTTCACCAAGAACTTTTTCTTTAAGATATGTCTGTGAATATTCGCCTATATATGTAAAGAGAGATTTACCTATCGGGTCAAGTCCTATCTTACGGCAATGAGTTTCAATAACATCATCAAGTTCTTCTATTACATAAAGTTTCTTTACTTTTGAAGCAAAATCCTTTATAAGCTCCACAGGCATAGGATTAATCATTCCAAGCTTTAAGTAACTTGCATTTTCCCCAAAAGCTTCCTTTGCGTACTGATAAGCAATACCAGCAGTTATAACACCTATTTCATCACTATACATTTCAACCTTGTTAAGAGGTGATTTTTCAGCATATTCAATAAGCTTTTTTGTACGTTCTTCAACAACAATATGCTTTGCCTTTGCAAATGCAGGCATCATAACATATTTCTGAGGATTTTTAACATATTCAGGAAGAGTTATTTCAATTCTGTCATTCTCCTCAACCTTGCTCTGAGAATGTGAAACTCTTGTTGAAAGTCTTAAAAGAACAGGAGTGTCAAACTGTTCACTTATATCAAATGCAGCCTTTGTAAATTCCTTACATTCCATACTGTCCGATGGTTCAAGCATTGGAACTTTAGCAGCAATTGCATAATTTCTTGAATCCTGTTCATTCTGTGAAGAATGCATTCCTTGGTCATCAGCAACAGCAATTACAAGACCGCCTGTAACTCCTGTATATGATGCTGTAAAAAGAGGGTCGGCAGCTACATTAAGACCTACGTGTTTCATAGCTGTGAATGAACGTGCTCCTGCGATACTTGCACCTATTGCAGTTTCACACGCTACCTTTTCATTTGAAGCCCATTCTGTATGCATTACATCTTCAGGATATTTTGATGCAAATTCAGTAATTTCAGTACTTGGAGTACCAGGATAACT
>JAZKXQ010000083.1:0-2569 GCA_045611725.1 Oscillospiraceae bacterium | reverse complement strand
GCTTGAAAATCTCTCGTGTGACTATCTTATGGTAAGTGATGAGAATTTCAGAAATGCCTATGAGGGTGAGATATATGATGAGAATATAGTTGAATATGAAAGGAAAAATCGTACATTTGTATATCTCAATGAATATTATTGTTCAGAAAAATACGTTGCTGAAAGACTGGCTGTTGTCAAATCTTCAAATAGTAAAAATAAAATGGATTATGACCAGCTTATTGATGCTGAAGAAATTAGGTTGGGGATAAAATATCACGATACACAAAGAAAAGCTATTTCAGAGGCTTTATCAAAGGGGATTATGATTCTTACTGGAGGCCCTGGAACAGGAAAGACTACTACTCTTAATGCTATAATTTCAATATATGAAAGTATGGGGAATACTGTAATGATTACAGCTCCTACGGGACGTGCTTCAAAGAGAATTTCTGAACTTACGGGTCGTGATGCAAGGACAATTCATCGTATGCTTGAGGTCACTTTTTCTGACAGAGGAGATATGCAGTTTGTTCATAATGAAAGAAATCCTCTCCAGTGCAATGTTATGGTAATTGATGAAATGTCTATGATAGATACTGAACTTTTTGCTGATTTGTTAAAAGCTTTAAAAAAATCCTGCCGTATAGTTATGGTGGGAGATAGTAATCAGCTTCCGTCTGTAAGGGCAGGAAATGTGCTTAAAGATATGATAGACAGTGGAAAGATACCAGTTGTATGCCTTACAGAGATTTTCAGACAGTCAGAGAAAAGCTGTATAATAACAAATGCTCATAAAATTATAAATGGGATATACCCTGACCTTGAAAAAAAAGACAATGATTTCTTTTTCTTTCAGCGTATGAATGGCGAAACAGCTTCTGAACTCATTATAAGTCTTTACAGTGAAAGGCTTCCAAAGGCTTATAATTATTCTATTTTTGATGATATTCAGATTCTTTGTCCGTCAAGAAAGGGTATTCTTGGAACTGTTGAACTTAATAAAAAAATACAGGAAAAAATAAATCCAAAAACACCTTCTGTAAAGGAAGTAAAGTCATTATTGTATACTTTCCGTGATGGTGACAAGGTTATGCAGATAAAAAACAATTATGACATTCAATGGACTGATAGAAATAATGAAAAGGGTGCAGGAATATATAATGGAGATATTGGAAAAATTATTGAGATTAATTCCAAGAGTCGTGAGGTAAAAATAGTTTTTGATGATAAAACTGCTGTTTATAGTATGGATAATATGGAACAACTTGAACTTGCATATGCTATAACTATTCATAAAAGTCAGGGAAGTGAATTTCAGGCAGTAATAATCCCAATACTTGATGGGTTTGACAAGCTTTACTTTAGAAATCTTCTTTATACTGGAGTTACAAGAGCAAGAAAAATGCTTATACTTGCAGGTTCTCAGTATGAAGTTTATAAAATGATTGATAATAACAGGCGTACTTCGAGATATACCTGTTTAAAGGATATGATTGAAAATGAAATGTGAGGATATAAAAAATATCTTATTTGATATGCTTTATCCTAACAGATGCCCTTGCTGTAATGATTTTATAGAATGGAACAGATTTTTATGCGATAATTGTATTGAAAAAGTAAATGCAATAAAAATTCCTGACTTTTGTCATTTATGTGGCAGAAAACCTTGTATATGCACTGAAAAGCCATACTATGACAGAGCATATGTATATAAGCCATATCTTGAAATAATAAGGGACGGTATTATATCTCTTAAAAAGGGATATAATATGAATTTTGCAAAATACTGTGGTATTGAGCTTTCAAAACTTATTGAAAAAGAAAATGCAGATATGATAATTCCTGTTCCAATGTCAAAAAGAAAAAAACGTGCGAGAGGGTATAATCAGGCTGAAATAATTGCTCAACAGATAAGTAAGGCTAAAAATATTCCCATTGAAAAGAATATTCTTAAAATGAAATATTCAAAAGTTTCTCAACATTCAAAAAACAGGACGGAAAGAACTGATATAGAAAAATATATCAGCATAAAAGATGTAAATCTTGAAGGAAAGAAAATAATTTTATGTGATGATATTATAACTACTTCAAGTACTGTAAACGTATGTTCAAGACTTCTTAAAGAAAAAGGTGCTGAAACTGTTGTATCAGTTCTTGTAGCAGGTACAGTTTGATAAAAATTTTACAGGGAGTAATTTGAATTTTATGGCTTATATGGATATTGGTATCGATTTAGGTACTTCTAATATAGTTATGACGACACAGAGGCGAGGAGTTATTCTTAATGAAGCTTCTGTTGTTGCTTATAATAGAAAAAGACGATGTGTTATGGCAGTAGGTAATGATGCAGATTATATGACAGGACGTTCTCCGAATTACATAAATCTTATAAGACCTGTTTCAGATGGCGTAATTTCCGATGATGATATGACAAGAATTATTATAAGAGAATTTATTCTTAAAATCAGCGGAAAACATCTTATAAGACCTCGTGTAATAGTATGTATACCATCAACTATAACTGATGTTGAAAGTCGTGCAGTTATAGATGCTGCAATGTCGGCAGGTTCAAGAAAAGTTTTTCTTA
>JAZKXQ010000082.1:0-3955 GCA_045611725.1 Oscillospiraceae bacterium | reverse complement strand
TCACTTGTAATGCTTTTTCTCGTTGAAACTTTTACTAAACAGGGTAGTATAAGCATTTTTACTTCTGTTGCATTGAGTATTCTTTCAGGGGAGATAATTTCTTTTATTTTTCTTATTTCTGTATTTCATACAGTTCCGCATAATTATGGAGTAAGGAAAATAAAAGGATTTTCGGATTTTGTAAAGAAAGCTGTTCCGCTTACATTTAACAGTTACATTATTGTAATTCTTGGAAGCGTTAATGAAATGCTTTTACCATTTACTCTTAAACAATATGGTCATAGTACACAGGAGGCACTTGGGCAGTATGGTATTCTTGAAACGGTTGTAATGCCTTTGCTTTATTTTCCTGCTATTATCCTTTCAGGGCTTTCAGGGATACTTGTACCAGAAATATCAATGGCAAGAGGAGCAGGGGATAACAATAAAGTAAAAGCTATTATAGGCAAAACATTCAGTCAGACTTTATGCTATTCTGTATTTGCTATTAATATAATGCTTGTATGTGGAGATGATTTTGGGCATATACTCAGCAATGAAAACAGTATGGCTGGTATTATGATAAAACTTCTTGCTTTTGTAATCCCATTTATATATCTTGAAATAGTTCTTGAAAGTATTATCAAAGCAGAGGGACTTCAGAAATTTTCATCATTCAATTACATTGTTGAATATATTGTAAGAATTTCTGCTTTGCTTGTATGCGTCCCTTTAATGGGCTTTTACGGGATAATTATTTCATATTATTCAAGTAATATTGTAGGAAACATTTCAAGAATTGTAATGCTTTATAGAAAAATTCATTTTGAAGTAAAAATTTCTGAAATAGTATTAAAGCCTGTTTTTGCCTCGTTGGTTTCTTGGCAGATTTCAAAGGCTGTAAGCAGTATCGTTGCTGATGGTATAATTTCAGTGGTTGTCTATATAATAATTTGTGGAATTACATATTATGGAATAGTATATACAACGGGGGAAAATTGCATTAAATATAAAAATTTATTTAACAAAAAAGAGAAACCTTTATTATAGAGGTTTCTCTTTTTTATTTAGTCGTTGATAGTTGCAACAACGCCGTTAAGTTCTTCAATAAGTGACATTATTTCTGAAACTCTTGTACTTATAAAGTGTGAATTTTTATTAAGAATTTCGATAGATTTGTCGGTGTTTGTAACATTGTCCTGAGTATTATGCACTTCGCTTATGATTTCATCAGTAGATTCCTTGATTTCTACTATATTGTTAAGTATCAGGTTAGTATGTTCTTCAGCTTCTTTGAGAGTTTCAGCTGATTTTGTTGCAAGTGTTCTTACTTCTTCGGCAACAACTGCAAATCCTTTACCATACTGACCAGCTCTTGCAGCCTCGATAGTAGCATTGAGGGCAAGAATATTTGTCTGTGAGGAAATACTCTGTATCTTATCAAGTATCTGGGTATACTGTTCGATACCAACTGTAATTTTTGTCACTGCATCAGATATGAGGGCTGCTCTTTCGCTTACGCCTTCTATATCGTTGTTAAGGACGTGCATATCATTTCTGATATTATCATTCTGGGTTGAAGTACTTACTGCACGTTCTGTTATAGGACTTATCTTATCTGCAAGAACTCCGAGTGAGTCGTGAATTTCTGAAATAGCTCTCTGCAATTTTGTATGTTCTTGTTCAACCTGTTTATTCATTTCATACATCTTCTGTTTTTCATACATTATGCAGTTTTCTGGGATATTGTTTCCTGCAAAAATTGTAGATGCCATATCCTTACAGGATTTAAATCCACAAGCGTGACAATCAATATGCCTGTCAGCATCTGAAATTTTATTCATAGTTCTGAATACCTGGTCAAGTTGCTCATCAGTCGGAGGCAGTGAAGTACGTCTGTTTTTGTATGTTCTTAAAAAATCTTCCATTCTGATATTTTTAAAGATTTTCTTGTGAAATCTTTCAGAACTTTTTCTCTTATTTGCCCATTCTTTAGCATTAATCATTATGTTATATGAATTGAATTGACTAAATTCTTCAATAGCACCTGCACCTGAATTACAACCAAATTCACAAGACAGTACATCATATACTGAAGGGAGATTTGAAGGGGTAGCTTCAAGGTATGAATCGAAGTCATCATAAACTTTATGAACGCCTTCAGATGTTGTAATGGAAAGTTCCGGAGCAAAAACCTTAAGACATTCCTTAAGACCACCAGGGATAGGATAGAAACCACCATCAAATCCTCTTGTATCGGAAAATTCAAATTCACTTCTTCCAGTATTAAGTTTTATGTTATTGTTTTTTATGTATTCGGCAAGTCTTTTGAATGTCACATTATGACTGATAATATCAGTATTTTTAAATTCATCTTCTTTGGCAAGACAAGGAGTAAGCCCGATAAGAACATCATTGCTGTTGAGATATTTTCTTACATATACACCTGTGCAAAGCAAAGGTGAATGTATAGGTGAGAATTTCGGGAGAAGTTCAGGTTTGTGTTTTTCAGCATAGTTTACTATCGCAGCACAAGGCTGGGAAATAATTTTAGCGTCAGGATTTTTCTTCATATATTCAATATGAAGATATGTACATATATCTGCACCAAATGAGGCGTCATAAACTTCATTAACACCCATTTCTTTCAGCCATTGGAGTACGTGACGCCATTTTCCGTCCATAGCTGTCTTGATTGCAGGAGCTACAATGAGCGAAATTTTTCTTCCTGCTTTAATCATATCCAGCATATTTTCAAGGTCATCATCATAGTATCTTGCACCGTGTCTGCAACTTTTTATACATTCACCACATTTTATACATTCGTTAGCATTTACAAAGACAACACTTCCGTCATATCTGTTTGCATTTGGTACGGGACAATTTCTTATACAAGCATTGCACCCAATACATTTTTCTTCCATAATACGTATCATAGAATAAAACTCCTTTCATATTCCTGTTTTGCATATTCCTTCACGCACAGTACTAATATTAATAATATTATAACATACAAAATAACAAATGTCAACGAATAGATACTAACATTTTTTCTATTTTTCAGTAATAATTATAATACTGCTTATTAAATAATTGACAAAACAGCTTAAAAGTTATATAATGTATTCATAAGAAAATAAGGAGGCAAATTTTATGATAAAGAAAATTATACACCTTGAGGGGATTCAAGATGTAAAAAAGTTTGTTAACACAGTTTCAAGATATGAATTTGATGTTGATTTGCAGTCTGGCAGATATGCAGTTGACGCTAAATCTATAATGGGAATATTCAGCCTTGATTTAACAAAGGAAATAGATATGGAAATACACGCTGAAAATGAAGAAGCAGATAAATTCCTTGAAGAAATCAAAGAATATATAGTGTAAAATACCTGGAGGCAGATTTCATTTGAAATCTGCCTCTGATTGAATGGAATATTTACTGAATTTTTGAAAAACAGTCTTTAAGCTTTGTTAATGCTTTTTTTTCAATTCTTGAAACATATGACCTTGATATTCCCAGAATTTTTGCAACTTTCTTCTGGGTATGAGGAATATTTCCGAATATTCCATATCTTAGCGAAATAATCTGAAGTTCTCGTTTATCAAGACATTTGTCAATAAATGTATATAATTGTTGGGAACCTATATTTAAATCTACTTCATTTATAATTGATTTTTCATCGGAAATAATATCTTTAAGACTTAATAAATTACCGTCCTTATCTGATTCAATAGGTTCATCGATATATATGTCGCCCGAATATTTCCGTAAGTTTCTGAAATGCATTTTTAATTCATTTTCAATGCATCTTGAGGCATAAGTCGAAAATTTTATATTCTTATCCGTACAATATGTATTTACGGCTTTTATAAGTCCTATAGTACCTATTGAAATTAATTCGTCTCTTTCTTCAAATTTAGAATAGTATTTTTTTATGATATGTGCTACAAGTCTTAAATTGTGCTTTATAAG
>JAZKXQ010000081.1:0-3067 GCA_045611725.1 Oscillospiraceae bacterium | reverse complement strand
CCTTGGGAGTATCATACCAAACAAGAGTAGCTTTTTTTTAAGCAAAATTGGATACTATGAAAAAGGAATGAAACATAAAAATTATAAATATTACAACTTATTAAAGATTTGTTATAATTTTTTATAAGTTTTCAGTAACGGTGAGAGCGTGAAAAAGAGAATGAGAAATAAATTAAGAATGATATTCGTTTTTACGGGTATAATTTTATTGTCACCGTTAATTGCTTCTATGGTGATAAAATGTATGGACAAAGTATCTGTTACGGCAAACAGACTTTCAGAAATAACAGTAGGTATTGATTATGAAAATAATGCTGAAATTGTTGCTGAAACTGATAAGATTGAGGTGAACGGAGAAAATTTTCTTTCGGAGGGATTTGGGTGGTTTGATGAAAATTCTGTTTATGATACAGGCATAGCCGAAGAAGAAAATGATATAAATCCCGAACAAAATCCTCAGCCATACCCTGAAGTATGGAATACTAATGGAGGACAGGTTTTACAGACTTGTTATAAGGGTTATAATGGAACTCAGTATTTTAATCTTGAAAACGGAGGACAGGTAAAAAATCTCACATCTGTTTCATCAAAGACCTTACTTGCCGAAAGTCAGAAGCGTCCCCAATTTGCTATAGAAACTTATGCAGAACCACAGGTACTTATAATGCATACACATACTACGGAAAGCTATGAACCTTATGAAAGAGAATATTTTGATAACAGTTTTGGATACCGTACAACAGACCCATCAAAAAATATGGTAATGGTAGGCGAGGCTATAACAGAACAGCTTGCAAATATGGGAATATCAGCAATACACGATACAACAATACACGATTATCCCTCATATAATGGTTCATATGAAAGAAGTGCTGAAACGGTTAAAGCAATTCTTGAGGAATATCCTTCAATAAAAATTGTACTTGACATACATCGTGATGCTATCGCAACGGAGGGAACACTTGCACAGCCTGTTACAGAGGTTGATGGAAAAAAGGCTGCACAGGTTATGATTATATCAGGCTGTGATGATGGTACTATGGGTATGCCGAATTATATGTATAATTTTCGTCTTGCAAGTATGCTCCAGCAACAAATGGAGAGCGATTATAAAGGACTTACAAGACCAATACTTTTTGATTATAGAAAATACAATCAGGATTTGACAACAGGAAGTCTGCTTATAGAGGTAGGCTCTCACGGGAATACGCTTGAACAGGCTCGTTATTCCGGAGAGCTTATAGGGAAATCTCTTTCAAGAATACTTTTAAAACTTAAACAGGGGTAAAAATAATATGAAAAAATTTATATGTACATTTTTCTCATTTATACTTATAAATTGCTTTGTACTTGGTTTTATGCAGGTTTATAAAACCTCATACAATACAATGAACAGTGAACATATAAAAATGGCTGATATATCACTTAACAGCGAAGGAAATACGGAATTTAAAATACTTGACAAAAGCTTTGAGTTTGAAATATCCCCGGAGATTTTTAATTCAGATGACAGAATGAAATATACTCTATATGCAATTTCAGATGGAAGTACAAGAAATATTATAACTATTATGGAATACGCCGAAAAATATTTTATTGATTTTTTTGAAAATATCTGATATAATATATGGGTTGCCTGATAAATCCGCTTGTAGCTCAGTGGATAGAGTATTACGCTCCGACCGTATATGCGTGGGTTCAATTCCCATCAAGCGGATATTGAAAAAATGGGGTAATGAAAAAAATCATTACCCTCTTTTTTTTGCAGTTATTTTATTTTTTAATGAAAATAATGCAGATATTCTTGATTCAAAAGTTTCAACAAGTCCACAATATTTATCAACAAGAATTATCACTACTGTTTCTTTATATCTTGGGAGTTTGGGAGTCATAGGGAACATATGCTTTGCTATAATATCCCTTTGTACTGCGTTAAGTTCAAAATATTTTTCAGCATTTTTCAAAGCTGCTGAAGGGTGAGTAAAACCGTGAGTAAGATTCCAGTCATCGTGCCAGTCATAAAGGAAAAGGTCGTGAAGAAGCCCTGCTCTTGCAGCGTCACGGAAATTAAATCCGAGAAGTTTGCATATAAGATAGTTATAATATGAAACGTTTATACAATGCTGAAAGCAGGTTGTAGTTCCGTGTTGTATATAATTTTTCATCTGAAGTACTATATCATCATTGATAAGGTCTTCTACACAGGAATAATACTCGCTGTTTAAAAGGTCTATTTTTGAACCTATCGCTTTTATCATATATACTCCTTTCAAATTCCGAAGTTTTTTAATTCCCTTAGATTTTAACATAAAAAAAATGTATTGTCAATATATTATTAAAAATATGAGGAGAAGTCAAATGAAAAAATATAGTCTTAAAAAAAGAATTTTCATATATTTACTTCCATTTTTATTAATACTTTTAACAACAGGAATTTATCTGATTTATGAAAAATATATTGCAAGTCTTAATATACCCTGTTTTATAAATCTTTTTACGGGTTACTGGTGTCCGGGGTGTGGAGGGACAAGAAGTGTTTACTGGCTTATCAGAGGGAATATTATAAAATCCCTGCATTATAATCCTGCACCTTTTATAATTTCAGTATTGCTTTTTCTGGGATATATACAATTGATTTTCAAAGCAAATGGAAAAGAAAAAAGGATATTGCCAAAAAATGATTTATATATTATATGGATAGTTATTATAATGATTATTTATTATATTTTAAGAAATTTTATCCCTTTTCTTATGCCGTGAATT
The DNA here is from genome assembly GCA_045611725.1 of Oscillospiraceae bacterium. Taxonomy (GTDB): domain Bacteria; phylum Bacillota; class Clostridia; order Oscillospirales; family Ruminococcaceae; genus UBA5884. The sequence continues at coordinate 304 of JAZKXQ010000081.1, read as the reverse complement.
ATTTTTTTAATTTCCTTTTTAATCCTGTAAATATTAAAATCAATGATGTAGCAGAACATATGATAAGAATAATTGGTTTAAAATCAGAATTTGATTTCTTTTCAGAAGTTTCAGTAATTGCTGTAGTTTCAATTATAACTGGTTCTTCAACAATCAGAATTTCTTCCTGATTTTCAGAAATCAACGAAAGGCCTGCGCGAATCGTGAACAAATTTCCTATTATTTCTTGTCTGTCCATAATAATGTCTCCTAAGTCTAAAAATAATTCGACAAAATATATACTTGAATCAATTATAACATTAAA
>JAZKXQ010000080.1:0-17510 GCA_045611725.1 Oscillospiraceae bacterium | reverse complement strand
ACTATTTTATTTTCTGATAAAATGTATTATAATAAATATAGTAATTTATTCTGAAAGGATTTTGCTGATATGCTTAATAAAATTAAAGTAAACATCTGTGGAAAAAACTATATGCTTGAAACAGAAGAAGACCCGTCATATATATACAGTCTTGCCAGATATGTGGAAAAGAAAATAAATGACATTACAACAGGCAATTCAAATGTTTCAACCCTTTCTGCTGCCGTTATGGTAGCTTTTATGGCTATTGATGAGCTTAACCAGTCAAACAGAACCCTTGACAGCCTTCGTACAGAACTTAAAGAATATGTTGATGAGGCTGATAATATGACATCAGAACGTGACAGTGCAGTCCGTGAGCTTGAAATTTTAAAATCAAAAATGGCGTCAATGGAAGGCAATCAGAAATTAAGACAGTTAAAGGATAGTATATAAATGGCAGAAATACTCGCTCCGGCAGGAAGTTTTGAATCTCTTGTAAGTGCCGTAAGATGTGGCACTAACGCTGTTTATATAGGTGGTAAATCATTTTCCGCACGTCAGAATGCCTCAAATTTTACCTTTGAGGAAATTGAAAAGGCTGTTGAATTATGCCATCTTAGTGGGGTGAAAATTTATGTTGCCCTTAATACTGTAATTTTTGATAATCAGATTGAAAAATTTATAAATGATGTTAAAAAATATGCATCAATGGGAGTTGACGCTTTTATTGTGCAGAGTATGGGCGTTGCTGAAATTATAAGGAATACTGTTCTCGATATGCCTCTCCACGCCTCCACACAAATGACAGTACATACTGTTAACGGAGCTTTGACAGCTAAATCTCTTGGATTTAAAAGAGTCGTTCTTTCAAGGGAGCTTTCATTTAGTCAGATTAAGGAAATATCCTCTCTTGATATTGAAACTGAAGTTTTCGTTCACGGTGCTTTATGTATGTCTGTTTCGGGACAGTGCTATATGTCTGCTGTTATTGGTTCAAGGAGTGCAAACAGAGGTTTATGTGCCCAGCCTTGCAGATTACCATTTTCATCTTGTGGAAATAAAAATGCAAATGCTCTTTCATTAAAGGATTTATGTCTTGCTGAATATGTTCGTAAGCTTGATGAAATCGGAGTTAATTCTTTAAAAATTGAGGGAAGAATGAAGCGTCCCGAATATGTTGCATCTGCTGTTACTGAATACAGAAAGGCTCTTGAGGGAGGAAATCCCGATACTGAAAAGCTTAGCCATATATTCTCAAGAAGTGGTTTTACTGATGGATATTTTACGGAAAACAGAAAAAATATGTTCGGTTCAAGACGTAAGGAAGATGTTATTTCTGCTGAAAGAGTATTTCCTGAAATTCACGAGCTTTATCGCAGGGAATACAAAAGAGGAACTATTGACTTTAATGTATCAATAAAAAATGATGAGCCTGTTTCAGTATCTGTTTGCGATAATGAGGGAAATAATGCCATAATTTATGGAGATATTCCTCAAAAGGCTTTAAAACGTCCTACTGACAGTGAAATGATTGAAAAGCAGTTTTCAAAGCTCGGAGATACAATATATTCATTAGGAAATATTTCTTCTCATATTGATGATGGACTTATAATTCCTGCATCTGCACTTAATGAATTGAGAAGAAATGCAGTATCTCAGCTTGACAGAGAGAGAATAAAAAAGAATACTCCAATATATACAATAAATAATGATTTTCAGCCTTATTTCCCTAAAAAGCTTAATTTAAAACATTCATTGTTAAGAATTTCAGTAAGGAAATTAAATCAGCTTGAAAAATCTGATTTAAGCAATATAGAATATATTTCTGTACCTTTAAAGGAAATAGAAGTAAATCAGAATAAAATTTCGGAGGATATAAAAAATAAAATAATTATAAGTCCTCCACGATTTACTTTTAATGAGGGAAAAATTATAAAAAGGCTTGAAAATCTTTATAAGAATGGATTTAAAAGGCTTATGTGCTGTAATGTTTCATATATTGAAACAGGAAAAAATATTGGATTTATTCTTCACGGGGATTATGGGCTTAATATTACAGATTCATATAGCTTGAAGGCATTTTCTGAAATGGGACTTACAGATACAATTATTTCCCACGAAATGAAATTATCTCAGGCTTATACTCTTGCGGATTATCTTCCTTATGGAATAACTGCATATGGCAGACTTCCTCTTATGCTTACTGTAAACTGTCCGATAAAGAATGAAACAGGCTGTAAAAACTGTTCCGGGATACTTACGGACAGAACAGGAAGCAAATCTCCTGTAATGTGTTCAGAGGAATATTCTGAAATATTCAATTCAAGAAAATTATATATGGCAGACAGAGATAAAGAAATAAATAATTTTGATTTTATATCCCTTATGTTTACAGATGAAAATTCAGAGGAAGTAAAGGAAATAATTTCAGCTTATACACTGCATAATAATAATGCTCCGTCTGATATAACAAGAGGTCTGCTCTACAGGGGTGTAATTTAAATTAAAAAAATAATAGAAAAATAAAAGATATAAAGAAATGAGGTGTTCAGAATGAAAATCAGTAAAAAGGGAGTTGTTTTTATCTTCCTTATACTTGGTGCTATGCTTTTAGGCTCTATGATTGCTGTTATGTGTAAGGATTCTACTGCCTTTCAGTTTTTAAGCTATGCAAAGGCTATAGGATTTGAAGATACTACCCCTATGGTTTTAGACCTTGTAATTATAAGAATTACTTTCGGTCTTACTGTTAATATAAGCGTTGCCCACGTTGTTACTTTCATTCTTGCAATTTTTGCATACCCTAAAATTGCAAAAAATGTTGAATAGGAATTACATAAAAATTATTGGGTATGATATGATTAACGCTTGAAATAGTTTTTTAGTTTATGTATCAGGTACAGAAGGAGATAGCAGATATATGTTTACTAAAGATATAGGTATTGACCTTGGAACAACCAATACCCGTGTTTATATGAGAGGAAAGGGTATAATAATAAGAGAACCCTCTGTTGTGGCTGTTAATACCCGTACTGAAAAAGCTCAGTATGTGGGACAGACTGCCAAAGATGTAATAGGAAGAACTCCTGGTTCGATTATTGCCGTTAAACCTTTGAAAAATGGTGTAATAGCCGATTTTGATATAACAATAACAATGCTTCAGGAATTTATAAAAAAGGCTCTTAAAGGGACTATATTCTCAAAGGCAAGAGTAATTATCTGCATACCATCAGGAATAACTCCCGTTGAAAGACGTGCTGTAAAGGATACCGCTGAACTTGCAGGTGCAAAGCACGTTTTTATTGTTGAAAAGCCTATGGCTGCCGCTGTTGGTGCAGGGCTTCCCGTAGATGAACCGTCAGGAAATATGATTGTTGATATTGGTGGAGGTACTACTGAAGTAGCTGTAATTTCTCTTGGGGGAATAGTAGCCTCACGTTCCGTAAGAATAGCAGGAGATGAACTCGATTCTGCCATTATAAGCTTTATAAGAAGAAAATATAATTTACTTATTGGTGAAAGAATGGCAGAAAGTATAAAAACTACAATAGGCTCTGCATATCCGGAGGACGAGGAGGAAACAATGGAAATAAAGGGCAGAAATCTCCTTAACGGTCTGCCTGAAAATATTACGGTTTCATCTTCTGAAATAAGAGATGCTCTTGCAGAACCTCTTTCAAAGATAATAGACGCTATAAAAATTACCCTTGAAAAAACTCCTCCTGAACTTTCCTCTGATATAATCACGCAGGGCATAACTCTTGCTGGAGGAAGCTCAATGCTTAAAGGTCTTGATACGCTTATAAACCACGAAACAGGTATGCCTGTTTATATATCAGAATTTCCTCTTGACTGCGTTGCAGAGGGTATGGGGCGTATTCTCGAAAATCCTTCAGATTATCAGGACGCTCTCACAGATGAGCCAAGATATTATTAATCCTCCTGTTTTGAAAGGAGCATAATGGCTTTATGAACGATTTTTTCAGAACTTTCAGATTTAAGCTTGTTGTATGCCTTATAGCTATGCTTTCGGGATTTATGCTCTGTTCAGCTATTGCCGAAGGAACGCCTTTTTCGGGTGCTGAAATTATCAGCAATGTTACAAATCCCATAAGAAAATATGCCTCATCTTTTTCAAATTCCTTTGGAGGAAAACTTGACGCTGTTGTTAATTTTTCAGATTATAAGGCTGAAAATGAAAAACTGCGTGAGGAAATAGCACAGCTAAGAAATAATCTTACTGATTATGAAAATACAAAGACAGAGCTTGAAGAATTAAGAAAATTCATAGGGATAAAGGAAGAACATAACGATTTTACTTTATCTCCTCCCTGTACGGTAATAAGCCGTACTACCAATGACCCGTATTTCTCATTTGTAATAGACAGAGGCTCAGAGGACGATATTTCTCTTTATGACCCTGTTGTTACTTCCGAGGGAATTGTAGGAGTTATAACAGAAGTTTCAGAAACATATTCAACGGTTGAAACATTACTTTCCCCAGGGGTTGCCGTAGGTGCAATGTGCCTTCAGACAAATGATACGGGAATAATTCAGGGCAATATTTCATATTCTCCAGATGGAAGATGTGAAATGATTTATCTCAATAACGAAAATTCACTCACTTTTGGAAGTATTATAACAACTTCGGGAGCAAGTGGAAGATTTCCTAAAGATTATCTTATAGGCAGTGTTATAGATGTAAAGCCCGAACAGAATGGTCTTTCCTCAAAAGCGATAATAGAGCCTTTTGTTAATATTGCACAGGTTTCCTCCGTGATGGTTGTAACAGGCTTTAACGGGCAGGAGGTCGGATATGAGGATTAAGAATATACGTCCGAAATATCAGAGAAGATATGCCATTGCAAGATGGACAATATTTTTTACATTAATGTTTGTATTATTCGTATTTTCGGGAATAGGTAGCTTTGTAAAGCCATTGTTTCTTATTCCTCTTGCGATATGCATATCAATAAATGAGGACGAAATAACATCTGCCTGTGTGGGATTAGTCTGCGGTCTGCTTATAGATTTGTCGTGCGACAGACTTTTCGGATACAATGCAGTAATTCTTCTCTGTTCCTGCGTATTTACGTCTTTGATTTTCGTTCATCTTTTAAGAAGAAATTCTGCAAATGCATTTATAATAACATCTGCAACTGCATTTATTCAGGGAGGGCTTGACTATCTTCTTTATTATGTAATATTCAGCAGTGAAGACGTTTCCTCGATATATTCAGCAATAATTTTTCCGTCCTGTGTTATGACATCTTTTTCAGCATTTGTCATATATCCTCTTATAAGAGCGATAAGATACAGATTTACTCCCGAACGTCTTCAGGCGTCAATAGATTTATAAAAAAGGAGCGTTTTAAAATATGTTCAGAAAATTTATTGACGGTCTGCGTATCTCTTTTATAGTTGCAATAGTTCTGCTTTCATCAGCCCTTGCAGTTCTTCAGCTGTTAAAAATACAGGTTTCGGATAATAACACATACGCTTCATATCAGAATGAATCTGATACTGTAGTTACTCGTTCAACTCAAAAAATAGAGGCTACAAGGGGAGAAATTTTCGATGTAAACGGAAATCCCATAGTTGAAAATAAAGTAGGATATAATGTAATAATTCAGGCTGCATTTTTCCCTGCCGATTATGATGAGGGAAATGAAGTTCTTCTTAAAACAGCAAAACTTCTCGATGAGGCAGGTATATCCTGGGCAGAATCAATTCCTGTAACTGTTAAAGAGCCTTTTGAATATCTTCCCGACAGTGATAATGATATTGAAAAATTAAAAAAGAAAATAGGCGTTAATGTATATGCAACAGCTGAAAACTGCATTGATAAGCTTATTTACAATTATAAAATTTCGGATAAGTATTCAAGACGTGAACAGCGTATAATTGCAGGTTTAAGATATGAAATGCAGATAAGAAATTTTTCAGTTGGAAATGTTTTCACAGTTGCAGAAGATGTTCCACTTGAAACTATAGTGAAATTAAAGGAATTTAGTCCTGAACTTTCAGGTATAGATATAATAGAAGCTCCGTCAAGGGTTTATGCTGTAAATGATATAATCCCGCACGAAATAGGAACAGTAGGGGCTATATATGCAGAGGAATATCCCGAACTCAAAGAACTTGGATACGCTATGGACGATAATGTCGGAAAAAGTGGCATAGAAAAGGGTATGGAGGAATACCTCAAAGGAGAAAATGGTGTAAGAACTTTTTCAATAGCTGACGGTGTAACAATAGGGAATGAAGTAACTCAAGAGGCTGTTCCTGGAAACAGTATACAGCTTACTATTGACAGTGATTTTCAGCGAGATGTTCAGGGAATACTTGAGAATTTTATAGTATACCTTAATAATCATCAGTCGGGAGAATACAGAGATGTAACTTCTGGAGCAATTGCCGTTCTTGATGTCAATACCGGTGCAGTACTTGCTCTTGCTACTGCTCCGACTTATACAATGGACGAGTATATAAATAATTATTCAGAACTCCTTGAGCGTGACAATCAGCCTATGATAAACAGAGCCACAGATGGTCTTTACCGTCCAGGTTCAACATTCAAGACTATCACTTCAACGGCTGGTCTTAATGAGGGATTTGTAAGTGGTGGTTCGACTTTCTACTGTTCGCAGACATATCATTATTATGGAACTATTGTCCATTGTACAGGATTTCATAAGGATATAGGAGTAACCCGTGCCATAGAGGTTTCCTGCAATATTTATTTCTATGAACTTGCTCAGCGTCTTGGAATAGACAATATAACAAAATATGCCGAGCTTTACGGACTTGGTCAGAATTTAGGGCTTGAATCGGGAGATTCAAAAGGTTATCTTGCAAATCCTGAAACATTTGACAGACTTGATATGCTCTGGACAAGAGGACAGGTATTACAGGCTGCTATAGGTCAGTCAGAAATAGGAGTTACTCCATTGCAGTTGGCTGTTGCGGCTTCAACTATTGCCAATGAGGGAGTAAGATATAAACCTCATCTTGTTGACAGCATATATAATTATGATATGACAGAGCTTGTCAAAAAAATCGAGCCAGAAGTTGTGGAAACCATTGACCTTAATTACAGCTCAGTTTATTCATATATAAAATCGGGTATGATAAGAGCCTCTCATAATACTCCCGATGGAGAATATTCCCTTAATAATCTTTCATTCGATGTGGCTATAAAAACAGGTACTCCTCAGTCATCGAGAGGCACTGACTCTGCTTTTATAGGATTCGCTCCCGCTGATGACCCTCAGATTGCTTTTGCAGGTATAATTGAGGGCGGAGAATATTCAAAATATATGATAAGAAAAATTATTGATGCTTATTTCGGTGCTGAATATGTATCTCCTCCCGAAGTTACAGAAACGGAAGAAATTACTTCCGAAACTGCTGAAACAGAAGCTGTTCAGAATGATGAAACAGTTTCTGAAACTTCTGTTGAGGAAACAGAAGCCGAATAAATTTTATTGTTGAAAATGCACAAATATAACCATAAAAATAAAGTTATTTAAACAAAATTAAAATAAACTCTTATTTAGACTTTGACAAATGCATAATTTATGGTACAATATAAAGTGAACATTTTATTTTTACTGCCTTGTCATATGGCAGTATCAGAAAGGAGTTATTATGTCTAGAGTTATTGCTGTTACTTCCGGTAAAGGTGGTACAGGAAAATCATCAATCTGTTCAGGGCTTGGATATTCACTTGCAAAACAGGGTTGCCGAACTCTTATTATCGAGCTTGACTTCGGTCTTAGATGTATTGATATAATTTTCGGTATGCAGGATAGGGTTACTCACGATTTGGGAACTGTTCTTTCAGGAAAATGCGATATTCTTGACGCTGTAACACAGACAACTATGGCAAGTAACCTGTATATACTCTGTGCCCCGAAAGACCCGTTCGCTGTGGTTACAGCAGAACAGATTGCTGATATATGTCAGAAAATCAAAAAATATTATGACTATATCATAATAGATACAGGTGCAGGTATCAATTCACACGTATTTGATATTGTTGAGCAGTCAAACCTTATACTTGTGGTTTCAACTCCTGACCCGATATGCTCAAGAGATGCACAGATGATGTCTGATGCATTCTATGCAAGAGGAAATCAGCGTCAGCGTCTTATAATCAATAAAGTTACAAAGAAAGCAATAGGCTTTTCTCTTGTAAAGGACCTTGACGAAATTATCGATACTGTCGGAGTACAGTTAATAGGAGTTATACCAGAAGACTATCAGCTTGTAGTTGCTACTGGTACAGGTCAGCCAATACCATACGGTGCTCCAAGCCTTGCTGCATTTGATGCAATCGCAAAAAGAATCCGTGGTGAAGATGTTCCTCTGACTATAAAATTAAATAAATAATAATAGAAAGGATTTTATTTATATGAATATTGCGTTAATTGCCCACGATGCAAAAAAAGAACTGATGGTTCAGTTCTGCATAGCTTATTGTGGAATTCTTTCAAGATATAATCTTTGTGCCACAGGTACAACAGGAAAACTTGTAAGCGAATCCACAGGGCTTAATATTCAGCGTTATTTAAGTGGAGCCCAGGGAGGTGGTCAGCAGATTGGTTCAAAAATTTCTTGTAATGAAATTGATGTCCTTCTGTTTTTCAGAGACCCTATAACCCCAAAAGCTCACGAACCAAATGATATGAATCTTCTCAGACTCTGCGATGTACATAATGTACCAGTTGCAACAAACATCGCTACTGCTGAAGCATTAATACTTGCTCTTGAACGTGGGGATTTGGACTGGCGAGAATTCGGTACTCCAAAATTGTAATATTAACAGAAATCGCCCCCTTATATTTATATCAAGGGGGTTTTTTTAATGAAAAATAAAGTTTAATCAGGAGGTTTTTTATTATGGCTCTTTTATTTCAAAGACCTAACGGAACAGAAGACGTTACTCCTCAGAATGTCTATAAATGGAATACGGTGGAAAAACTTGCAAAGGAAACTGCTGAAAGTTTCGGATTTAAGGAAATAAGAATCCCTACTTTTGAAAATACAAATCTTTTCCAGCGTTCAGTGGGAGAAACTACAGACGTTGTACAGAAAGAAATGTATTCTGTAACAGCTAAAGGAAGCACATTCACTTTAAGACCAGAAGGTACAGCAGGTACTATGAGAGCTATGCTCCAGAATGGTCTTTTGAATGAGGCTATGCCACAGAAGGTTTTCTATACTCTTTCCTGTTTCAGACACGAACGTCCACAGGCTGGAAGACTCCGTGAATTTCATCAGTTCGGAGTTGAAATGGCAGGAAGTCCTAATGCTTCAGCTGATGCAGAAGTAATTTCACTTGCTAAAACTCTTATCGACAGAATAGGTCTTAAAAATATAAAGCTTTACATAAATTCAATAGGCTGTCCGGAATGTCGTAAGAATTACCATAAAGCTTTAAAGGAATTTTTCGAGGCTAAAAAGGATAACCTCTGCGATACCTGTATTTCAAGACTTGAAAAGAATCCTATGCGTATTCTTGACTGTAAGAGTCCTGTATGCTCTGAAATAGCAGAAAATGCTCCTCTTATAACGGATTATCTCTGCGATGAATGTTCAAATCATTTTGAACAGTTAAAATCATATCTTAATGCAATGGATATTGAATATACTGTAAATCCAAAAATAGTAAGAGGTCTTGATTATTATACAAAAACTGTTTTTGAATTTGTAACAACAGATATAGGTGCTCAGGGAACTGTTTGCGGAGGCGGTCGCTATGATGGTCTTATTGAACAGCTCGGAGGTGCAAAAACTCCTTCGCTGGGATTTGCTATGGGTCTTGAAAGACTTATAATAACTATGGAAAAACAGGGTTGTGACTTTATAACTCCTAAAAAATGCGACCTTTATATTGCACCTATGGGAGAAAATGCACTTGTAAAAACTATGACTCTTGCAAAAAGCCTTCGTGATGAGGGATTTATTGTTGAGTATGATGTTATGGGCAGAGGTCTTAAAGCTCAGATGAAATATGCTGACAAGCTTAATGCTTCATTCTCAATGGTTATAGGTGATAATGAAATAGAAAACAATTCAGCAAAACTTAAAAATATGAAAACAGGTGAACAGACTGAAATTGCATTTGACGAAAAATTCAATGAAAGTTTCTCTAACATTGCTATTTCTGAAATGTTCAGCGATGTTATGGACGATTTTAAATTATAGAAACGGAGGTTCATTAAAAAAATGAATACAACCGAATTTATCCCGTCCATAAGCATAGTAACGACAGGCGTTATAGTTTTTATATCGCTTTTCGTTCCTGTGATAGTTTCAAGTATATGTATTGCAGGTAAATTTATTAATCCTAAAGCTTATTTTTATGGTTTTGGAATTTTTGCACTGGGAGAATTGCTTTTCCGTGCTCCGATTATTTCAGCATTAAGTACTGATGATTCATTCCGTGAATTTGCTCTGTCAACTGTAGGTCTTATTGTAGTAGGTGGAGTTACAGCAGGTATGATTGATGAAACTCTAAAATATGTATGTGTTGGAAAATTTCTTAAAAAGGATATTTCCTATAATACAGCACTTTCATTCGGTCTTGGAACTCTTTGTTGTGAATTTATTTTCGTTACAGGTGTAAATCATATAGGCAGTCTTATAAAAATGATTGTCATAAGCAATAAATCGCCCGAAGAAATTATGAATCTTGAGGGAGCGTCACAGCTTATAGCTGAAATAAATGCAGTTACTCCTGTTGATTTGATATTTGACCTTTCAAGTGGTATAAGCAAGGCTATGTTTACATTAATGGCTTCAGTGCTTATAATGAAAGGTGTAAAGCAGAAAAATCCTTTGATGTGGCTTTTGTGTATTGTACTTCATACTGCATTTAACTGTGTGCTTATTCTTATAAGTAATCAGTATGTTGCTAACGGTATCGCTATTTTCTTAGGCTTTATGTTTATGATGTATACAATTCTTTCAAAAGATGAATTTGAAGTTCGTGAAAGAAAAGAGGATACTGAAATCAATTCAGAAGATAATTATGAAAAAATTCCTGTAAGAAATAAAAAGAATATTAAAAGAAAACAACCACAGAGAAATACTTCACAACATTCTAAAGCACCACAGAAGAAAAGAAAAAAGAAAAACATTTCTTCAAAAAATATGAGTGCTGCTGAAAAAATGATTTTAAATTCAGCATATCAGGAAAAAATACTCCTTAGCAATGAAAGTTCAGGAGTGGTATATGATACTGTAAATATGAAAAAAAATAAAAAAGAGGGAAAAAAATCTGAAACTGAACAGACTGTTTCTCACGGACAGGATATACGTTCAATATACAAGCAGAATATGAACAGAATGTAATTTTTAATTAACGGAGGTTTTTTATTTATGGCAGATAATATGAAAGGTCTTAAACGTACTCATTACTGTAACGATGTTGAAGAAATAGGCTCTGAAGTCGTTGTAGGTGGTTTCGTTCAGAAAATCCGTGACCTTGGAAATCTTATATTTATAGATTTGCGTGACAGAACAGGTATCGTTCAACTTGCATTCAATGATGAAACAGACAGGGAAATATTTGAAAAGGCATCTTCTTGCAGAAGCGAATTTGTCCTTATGGCAAAGGGTACTGTTCAGCAACGTTCAAGCATTAACAAGGATATTAAAACAGGTAATATTGAAATAATTGTAAATGACCTTAGAATACTTGCAAAGGCTCAGACTCCTCCTTTTGAAATTCAGAATGAAACAAAGGTAAATGAGGAATTGCGTCTTAAATACAGATTTCTTGACCTCAGAAGAAAACCTTTGCAGGATAACCTTATAATGCGTCATAAAATTGCACAAGCTGCGAGAGAATATTATTGCTCCAATGGATTTATTGAAATTGAAACTCCTATGATGATGAAATCTACTCCCGAAGGTGCAAGAGATTATCTTATCCCTTCAAGAGTTCATAATGGCAAGTTTTATGCTCTCCCACAGTCACCTCAGATTTATAAACAGCTCCTTATGATTGCAGGTATGGACAAGTATATTCAACTTGCAAGATGTTTCAGAGATGAGGATTTAAGAGCAGACCGTCAGCCAGAATTTACTCAGATAGACCTTGAAATGTCTTTTGTAGATGTTGATGATATTCTTGAATCAACAGAGGGCTTTATTTCGTATCTTTTCAAAAATGTTCTTGATATTGATATTCCTGTACCGCTTCCAAGACTTACTTATAATGAAGCTATGTCAAGATATGGTTCTGATAAGCCTGATACACGTTTTGGAATGGAAATACAGGATATTTCAGAACTTGTTAAGGACTGCGATTTCGGAGTATTCACTTCAGCTATTGAAAATGGTGGAAGTGTAAGAGCAATAGTTGCTGAAAATGCTGCAAAAACTCTTACAAGAAAGGAAATTGATAAGCTTACTGAAATGGTAAGGGGAATTGGTGCAAAGGGTCTTGCATATGTACGCTGGGTAGATGAAAAACCTGCGTGTTCATTTGCTAAATTCTTCTCCGAAGATAAACTTGCTGAAATTCTTAATGCTATCGGCTGTAAACAGGGTGACGTTGCACTTATCGTAGCTGATAAGAATAAAGTTACACTTCCTGTTTTAGGTGCTTTAAGACTTCACGTTGCAAAACAGCTTGATATTATCCCAGAAGGCTTTAATTTCCTTTGGATTACAGAATTCCCATTCTTTGAATATGATGAAGAAAGCAATTCGTGGGTTGCAATGCATCACCCATTCACAATGCCTATGGACGAATGTATCCAGTATCTTGATACAAATCCCGAAAAAGTTTATGCTAAGGCATATGACCTCGTTCTCAACGGAGTTGAACTTTCATCAGGCTCTATGAGAATTACTGACTTTGAACTTCAGGAAAAAATGTTCAGGGCTTTAGGTCTTACAGAAGAAGAAATTCAGAAGAAATTTGGCTTCCTTGTTGACGCATACAGATATGGAGCACCTCCTCACGGTGGTCTTGGTATAGGTCTTGACAGACTTGCAATGATTATATGTGGCTGTGACAGTTTAAGAGATGTTACTGCGTTCCCTAAGGTACAGAATGCAAGTGAGCTTATGTCTGAATGTCCTGCCGAAGTTGATAAGGAAAACCTTGATATACTTGGTATTAAAATTATCGAAAAGGAAGATTAATTATGAGTATAAATCTTAAAAAAGGCAGTAAAATTAATCTTTCAAAAGATTGTAATGCTTCAAAATTGAATTTGCTCGATGTAGGACTTGGCTGGGATACAAGAACTGATTTGGATTCCTTTGCATTTCTTATAAACAATAAAAATCAGATTGTAGATACAATATGCTATTCCAATAAATCAAAAAAAGGCGTATCACTTAATGGAGATAATCTTACAGGTGCTGGTGATGGCGATGATGAAATAATATCTGTAAATCTTAATGCAGTGCCACATTCAATTACAAGAATAAAATTCGGAGCAAATATATTTGCAGCAGGTCTTAAACTTTTCGGAGTAAAGCATTTTTCACAGGTAAAAGGTGCATATATCAGACTTGTAAATAAGGAAAATAATCAGGAATTATGCAGATACAATCTTTCTGAAGATGGTGGAAAATTCAATGCATTTCTTTTTGCAGACCTTTACAGAGAATCCGATGGAACGTGGAATTTTGAAGCTGTAGGACAGGGTGCAAATGGTTTAATATCAGCAATAGCAGAACAGCTTTAAAATAAAAAATAGTTTATAGAGTAGAAGCCCTATTTAATAGGGCTTCCTTGCTTTTTAACATTGAATAAAATTTAGGGAGATTTTTTATGAAAAAAGTTGAAATATTTACAGATGGTGCTTGTAGTGGGAATCCAGGGGCAGGAGGTTATGGTGCTATTTTAAGATATAATGGCATTGAAAAAGAACTTTCGGGAGGTTCTTCGGATACTACAAATAATCGTATGGAACTTACGGCAGTAATTGAGGCATTATCAGCTTTAAAAGAGCCTTGCGAGGCAATAATTACTACTGATAGCAAATATGTTGCAGATAGTGTTTCAAAAGGCTGGTTATTCAACTGGCAGAGAAAAAACTGGATAAAATCAGATAAACAGCCTGTTCCTAACAGGGATTTATGGGAAAAACTTTTGCCTTTACTTAAAACTCATAAGGTAGATTTTATCTGGGTAAGAGGTCACGCAGGACATTCTGAAAATGAACGCTGTGACAGACTTGCAGTTGCTCAAAGAGATTTTTACAGCAAAAGATAAACGGCAGACTTTAAAAGTCTGCCGTTATCTGATTACTTAAAAAGGAAGTTGTTTTTATATAAGAAAGGATTTTTTAACTTGATTAATTATTTTGTAAGCTCTTTTGAGAGAAGAACAGCATCTCTTATTGTTATGGCGTTATCTCCGTCCATATCAACGTTTACGAGCTTAATTGAGTCTGCACTGAGATTATTGATAAGATAGTTTTTAAACATCATATAATCTACAAGAGCAGTTTTGCCATCGGCGTCAGCATCTCCTGGAAGACCTATTGGCTTATCATCAAGGATAACCATATAGCTTGAAGCGTGGCTGAGATTAAGAACTGCATAACCTTCTTCATCTACAACAGTAGTACCCTGATAAGCAAGTCTTGAATTGTCGTCTTCATAGTGCAGAATACTTGCAGTTTTTCCTGCATATTCTGTACCAATAAATACTTTAAGATTTGCATTATATCCGAATTGACCTTCGTGAGCGAGATTTACTTCAACAGTCTTCTGACCGTCTGTGTATTTCTCTGTAATTTCAGCTGGAACTATTCCGGAATTTTCAGATACATTAAGATTTACATCGGCAATATCGGAATCTGCAACGTCAAGACCGTTAACACTCCACTGATATGAACCTACATTGATTATAAGTTCAACATCTTTGCCTTTTGCACTTTCAACTACTTCAGCTGGAAGCTGTGCGTTATCTTCAGCAACTGATATTTCAACAGTACCTTCTTGTTCAAGGTTTGAAGAAACTTCAGTCCAGTTAACTTCAGTTACAACATCTGAAGAAGCTGATGTATCTGCAGCTAAATCATCTACATTACCTATTTCAATTGTTTCTGACATAACAGGAGTTCCATCAAAACCAACCTGAGGATTATTCTGAAGAATGGCATAAAGTGTACCATTTTCATCAATTTCCATATTATAGATAAGGTATCCGTTGTGTTCTTCCTTAGGAAGATTTATAATGTGACGTTTTCCAGAACCGTCAGCATTTATTATATAAACATCTTCTGTCAGATTATAGAAGAATTTATTTCCGTGTCTTAAAACTTTTGTATAATTACCATTCCAGAAAGTCCAGTCACTGTTCCAGCAGTACCATTTATCATCTTCTACTGTGAATGAAGGAGCTTCTTCTACAATTTCTCCTGATTCAACATCACGGGCAACGAAATTACCTGTATTGTCGATAGAATACCATTCGCCGTCCATTTTGTATATTTCAGTTGAAACATTTCTCCACCAGTGAGAATCATAAGTGGTATCTTTACAATCACCATTCTGATTTCTTGTATAAACCCAGTCATAATGACTTGGTTCACCTTCACTATCATATGCAATTCTGTCATCGCTTACAAGGAAATGGTCGTGACTTACTCTATCTTTTGCATCAGGAGTCGGGTCATCAAATGTAACATCAACGTGATACCAGTTTCCATCAATCTGTATTGTATTCCACATATGACACATTGCCTGACTTATTGCTGTTTTTGTAGGAATACCAAGTTTATACTGCATAATATATTGAAATGCTGAAGTATAAGCCTGACATACGCCTGTTTCCTGTTCAAAGAAACCATAAATATCATATACAGCTGAATAAGGGTCATCTCTAACTCTTTCATCATACTTATAATTCAATACAATATAATCGTGAACATATAATGCTTTTTCAATATCATTCATACTGTCATCTATACCAGCAACTATTTCATTTGCTATCTGTTCAACGAAAGCAGCTTTGTTCTGTGCGTCATCAATGTAAACTGGAAGTATAGCAGTAGCATATTCTATACCGGTTTCATTATAATAAGCTGCATTATGAGCCATCAAAGTACCGGCAGTATCAAAATAGAAATACTGAGGATTTTCTTCAACTATTTCCTGCAAAAGTTGACGTGCGACAGTTGATGATAAATTATAATCTTTTATAGAAATCTTTTCAGCAGTGAAATTCTTAACAGAGTTTATAATAAGCTGTTTAAAGGAGGCTTCTGTTTCTGAGTCAACTTCTTCTATTGAAGTAGTGACATCTTCAGAACCAAGGTTGGCAGACGAATTTCCGAGTTTTACAACCGAAAAGTCGCACAATGAAAGAATATTTACAACTATAAGCGAACCAAGTGTAGCAGCAAGAAATCTTCTTTTTATTTTCTTTTCTTTTAAACTGTTAGTTTCTTTTTTATTATTTTTATCTTTCATAACAATACCCCCTGTAAGATTTTTAAGTAATCATATAACAAAAAAAGCTGTTATCCTCAAAGGATACAGCCAGTAATCATCATTCAGTGCATTTAACCCCAAATGGCAACCGGCTGTCATACTCACATTGAATAAATGTTTTCAGACCCTCTGGCTTTGCGTCCTTATTTTTCAATAAGTTTGCCTAAATATTTTTTATTTTCTACGATTATTTTAGCATATTATTTAAAAAAAGTCAACATAAATTTTACATAAAATAAAAAAACGTCAATATGCACAATAAACAGTTATAATTTATGTGAGTGATTGCCTGTAAAATTCATACATAAGGTATATTATGGATTAATCTGTAAAAAATAAGTAGAGTGTTTCATAATACTTCTACTTATTTTACATAAGAAAATTATTTTCAATGTAATTTTTGTTGAATAATGCTATTGAAATAAAATTGCTGATGGTGTATAATTTTTTTAGATGTAAATTTTTTTGTCATCATTTCTGAATATTATACCGACGGTAATATTCATAAATTATAAAATAAAAAATGGAATGTCGGAGAATGGAGTTATTATAATATGGCTAAATCGGTACCAACACCTACACAGAAGGATATACTTAAACAGGAATTTATAAATACCTTGCAGTCAAATTTCAATATTTCCCCTGATGAAGCGTCTGACCTTCAGGTTTACAAGACGCTTTCAACAGTTGTTGTTGATATGCTCAAGAAAAAAAGACAGCGTTTCATCAATAAGGCTCACTCAATGGGCAAGAAACAGGTTTATTATCTTTCAATGGAATTCCTTATGGGTCGTTCGCTTAAAACAAGTCTTTACAACCTTGGTATTCAGGACGATGTAAAATCATTCCTTAAGGATTACAATATAAACATTGATAAGATTTTTGAATATGAACCAGATGCAGGTCTTGGAAACGGTGGTCTTGGAAGACTTGCTGCCTGTTACCTTGATGGTCTTGCTACACAGGCTTATCCTGCAATGGGATATTCTATCTGTTATGAATATGGTATCTTCAAGCAGAAAATTGAAGATGGCTGGCAGACAGAACTTCTTTGA
>JAZKXQ010000079.1:0-3487 GCA_045611725.1 Oscillospiraceae bacterium | reverse complement strand
CGTGACAGAATAGGCAAGGAGAATGTAATATTCGTTTCGGGTACTGACTGCTATGGTTCTCCTATTGCTGAAAGTTATAGGAAACTTCACGATAGTGGAGTATTTGATGGTACTATTGAGGATTTTGTTAAAAGCAATCACGAAAAACAGAAAAAAACTCTTGAAGATTATAAAATAAGTCTTGACCTTTTTGGTGCTTCGGGAATTGGTAAGGCTTCACAGGTTCATAAAAAAGTTTCAGAAAAATTCATAAAAAGACTTTATGAAAACGGTCATCTTTCAAAAATTACAACATCACAGTTTTTTGATGAAAAAAAGGGAGTTTTCCTCAATGGCAGACAGGTAATAGGAAAATGCCCTGTTGATGGCTGTACATCTGAAAAGGGATACGCTGATGAATGTGACCTCGGACATCAGTATATGCCTGAAAATCTTATCAATCCTAAAAGCACACTCAGCGGTGAAACTCCTGTAATGAAAGACGTTACAAACTGGTATTTCAATCTCACTGAGCATAATGACCTTTTGATTGAATATGTAGAAAAAATAAAGAAACAGAAGAATGTAAGACCTCTTGTTTCAAATACAATAAGCGAATTTTTAAAGCCTCCTGTAATTCATATCAAAAATGAATTTATGGAAAAATATCAGGCTATTAAAGATAATATGCCACAGCACGAGCTTTTAGAGGAAAAGAAAAAGCCATCATTTACAATAGTGTTCAAAGTTTTGAAGGATTGTGATGAGGCTTGTAAAGTTCTTACTGAAAATGGTATCAGATATAGAACAGGCAAGACTTTAGTTCCGTTCAGACTTACAGGAAATATTGAATGGGGAGTTCCTGCCCCTGTACTTGAAGGAGAAGAAAACCTTACAATATGGGTATGGCCTGAATCTCTCTGGGCTCCTATATCATTTACTGTTGCATATCTTGAACAGAATGGAAGAAATGCTGAAGAATGGGAAGACTTCTGGTGTTCAGAAAATTCACAAGTTTATCAGTTTATCGGACAGGATAATATTTATTTCTATGGTGTTGCTGAAATGGCTATGTTTATGGCATTGCAGGGAAAAGATAATCTTACGATAAATCCTGAAAACGGACAGTTACAGCTTCCGATTCTTATGGCAAATAATCATATACTTTTCCTTGATAAAAAGGCAAGTAGTAGTGGAAATGTAAAGCCTCCTATGGCAGATGAACTTCTTGATTACTATACTGCTGAACAGTTAAGAATGCATTATCTTGGACTTGGACTTGGACAGAGAAGTGTAAGTTTCCAGCCTAAGCCATTAAATCCTGAGGCAAATCTAAATGATGCAGACCCAGTAGTTAAAGACGGATTTTTACTTTCAAATGTTTTCAATCGTATTATAAGAACTTGTTTTTATACTGTACAAAAGCATTATGACAGCATTATGCCTGTAGGTAGGGTTAATGATGAAATACTTGAAAATTCAAGAAAAGCAATTCTTGACTATGAAAGATTTATGCATAAATTTGAATTTCATCAGGCAACATATGTACTTGATACATACATAAGAAAAGCAAGTAAATATATGTCAAAAAATCTTACTGAGGCTGATAAAACTGAAAATGATGAATTAAGAAAGCAGACTCTTATTGATGTATTCCATATGATAAAAACAGCAGGAATACTTCTTCACCCAATGGCTCCCGAAGGTACTGAAATGCTCCTTGATTACCTTAATCTCGGAGAAGATTTCTGGAGCTGGGAAAGAATTTTCGATACTTTTGAAACATTCTGCAATGAGTCGCATAAATTGAAATTCCTTGAACCGAGAGTCGATTTCTTTACACGTCACCCAAGTCAGTTCGTTCAGAATGAGAATTAAAAATAAATCCTCCCGTAGTTTCAACTACAGGAGGATTTTTTAAATTAATGTTTGATAAAATACTGTTCATACCATACAAGGAATGTGTATATAGTCCATACTTTTCTCCAGTTGTCTGAATTTCCGCCAATATAATCTTCAAATATTGCATTTATTTCAGCCTTGTTGAAGAATTTTTCAGCCATATCGCTCTGGAATTTTTCTCTGACATCTTTGTTATATCTTTCATCAGCAAGCCATATTCTAATAGGGACTATAAAGCCTAATTTTTTACGGAATGCAATTTCTTCCGGAAGTACTTCAGAAGCAGCTGTTCTCAATGCGACTTTATTCTGTTCAGCATTTACCTTATATTCCGATGGCATACGGGAGGCAATATCAAAAATTCTTCTGTCAGTAAGAGGCATTCTTATTTCAAGTCCTGCCGCACTGCTCATTTTGTCAACATTAAGATAAATGTCACCTTCAAGCCATACCTGAATATCAATATCGGACATTTTTGAAAGTGGGTCAAGACCTTCATTTTCCTCATACATATGCTTTACAAGATTAATTGGCAAAACTTCTGGATTGTAGTTTTTAAGAATTTTCTGCTTTTCATCTTCTTTCATAATGTTAGTATTTCCAACATAGAAAGTTTTAAGATTATCCCCATATCTTTCAGCATTGCGATACATATTATATCCACCGAAAAATTCATCAGCACCTTCTCCGGAATAGCACAATTTAGTATGTTTGGCAGTTTCTTTACAAGCAAGTGCAAATGCTATTGCAGAGGCATCTCCTAAAGGCTGTTCCATATTGTACATTACATAAGGCACTATTGCAAAATATTCTTCTGGAGTAACAAGGCATCTTCTGTTTTTTCTTCCAAGAATATCTGCTGTTTGTTTTGCAAGATATGATTCGTCAAAGCGTTCATCATCATATCCACAGGAATCAGTCATCTGTATATCAGACATTGCAAGAACATAAGATGAATCAACGCCTCCGGAAAGGAATGATTCTGCATATTCATCTTCTGATTTTACTTCTGGCATTATATTCTTTACAGTTGTATGAATTTCTTCTGCCCAGTCTTCAAGAGTTTTTGTATTATCGGGTTTAAATTCAGGTTTCCAGTATCTTTTTATAGATATTTCTCCATTCTGCCATATTAAATAACAACCTGGCATAAGCTTTTTAAGACCCTTAAAAAATGTATCTTCACCAGCAGGATAAGTAAGGCTCATATAAATCTGGAGCATTTCTTCATTGATTTCCTTTACAAAGCCATCTTGTTTCATAATATCACGGATAGATGTTCCGTAAAGAAGATTATTATCAGCAGTAAGATAATAATAAAAAGTTTTAGTACCAAAATTATCCCTTAAACAGAAAAGTTTCTGTTCTTTTTCGTCCCACAGTGCAAATGCAAACATTCCGTGCATATGCTCTGCCATATCATAGCCCCATTTTTCATAAGCCTTTTTAAGAATTTCAGCTTCACGTTCTTCACGGCTAAGTGAATTGTCAATTCCAAGTATTACACAAAGTTCTTTCCAGTTTCTGATATGACCTTTGTATTCTCTTATTTCTGTCATAATACACCTCATTAAAAAATATATTTTCCAATGGTTATAATACCACA
>JAZKXQ010000078.1:0-5219 GCA_045611725.1 Oscillospiraceae bacterium | reverse complement strand
ATTCAGATTTTTCTGACTTTTTTCGTCAAGCTCATCATAGTACTTCATAAGGTGAAGTTGATTATATTTTTCGAGCAACTGACAGATTTCATTTTGCATTTTATATTTTCCCCCTTCATAATTTTCACAGAAATATTATATGCTTCGTCAAATTGATTATTGGACAAATTTAATAATTATTTTCAATAATCAATTTTTTTAACAATGCTAAATCGAAAACATTAAGACTATTGTCTTTGCATAAATCACCATTTTGAACATCTACAGACACATCATTGCCAAAAATCCATTTACTTAATGTTACAAGGTCTGCTATAGAAATTATTTCATCTCCATTTATATCACCTGATAATTCAGATTTTTCTGAAACCTTTTCCCATTTTATATCGGAAATTTTAACAGTATGTGCACCTGATTGTATGGAATCTTCAATATTTCCAAGCTGAAATTTTATATCTACAGGCATATCCTTATCAAATGTAACATCGTAGGTTAAATACTGATTTTCTGTAGTCAACATAATTTTTTCATCAATATATCGTTCATATGCCTGGTCTTCAACAGTAATAATTGCTTCACGTTCTGATGTAGAAGATATTCCAAAAGATAGACGATATTTTTCTCCGGCAGTAACCTTTTGTGCAGGAATAATACCCATAACTCCATATTCAAGAGTACCAACGTTTTCAATTGCGATTTCAGAATATCCATCTTTATTTGTGAGTGAAGCTGTTGCTCCTTCAATATAGGATTTGAGTGCAGTTGATTTTATAGGAGTAGGTTTAAAATCAGAATCAGTATTTTCATAAACTTTTACATAATCAATCTGGAATTGTTTTTCACCATCAGCAAAAATTGTGGGGTCACCATAAATTCCATTTACTCCGTCAAAATGACCACCTACAGCGAGGTTAAGAATGATATAAAAATTCTGGTCAAATGGTGCAGGAAATGGTCGGTTTACTGAATACCAATCTGTCTGTTCACTATACAGAACATCATCTACATACCAACGCATAGAATCATTATCCCATTCAATTGAATATGTATGCCAGTTTTCAGTTGAATCATTGTTTTCAAAGAAATAATCCTTTGTCAGATATGTATTATTTGGCCATACATCGCCGAAATGTATTGTCCCACATACTTTTTCAGGAGTACTTCCCCAGCCCTCCATTATATCGATTTCACCTGAAGCAGCCCAACCACCATATAGGCTATCTTCTGGAAGCATCCAAATAGCAGGCCAGAGAGATTTTCCAGAATCGCATCTTGAACGCACTTCAATTTTTCCACCACAGGTTGAAAATTTATATTGTGTGCTAATTCTTGATGAAGTATATTCATAATTACCTTGTACTTCATCAGAATAGTTTTCATAACGAGCAGCAATGGTCAATATACCATCATTTACTGTGGCATTACTGTCAGTATAGAATTGTTGTTCATTATTTCCCCAGCCATTAGTGATATAATTTCCATTTTCATCAAGTTTCCAGTTACCTAACTCATATGACCAATTGTTCATATTAAGGGAATCTCCCTCAAATTCTTCACACCATATAAGTTTATAGTTTTCATTTTCAGTAGTAGCAGAAACAGGCATATATGAACTTGTTGATAAAGCACAGCATAAAGATGTAGCAAAAGCTGTACCAATTGATAATAATCTTTTTGGTTTCATAACTACCTCCCTAAATTTATACACTATAATATTACAATATAGTATCAAAAAAGTCAACACTTAAATATTAAGTATTTGTAAAGTAATTATTTGACAATACTATAACCTCTGTCGCTTAGTGCATCATATTTAACAGTATTTCCATTCTGTGAAACATATGTAAGATATATAAGTTTGCATTGCTGACTTATATGTATATTTGTTATTTCTCCCTCTGATTGTGCCAGTCCACAGATTACTCCATTAAGATTTTCATTTATTCCATTAAAATTCCTGATGCAAAAAACTCCGGATTCTTGTGTAGGAGATGAACTTGTTTTTATTGTATATACAGTTCCTTTGTATATGCCTTCAAATTCTTCAGTACCATATGCATAAGTTTCATTAATTATAGTCTGTGTGGCAATAACAGCACTTCTACATTCCATAATTGCCTCGCTTTCACCTGCTCTTTCAAGATACCCCATCATATTTGGTATAAACATTGATGCAAGTATTGCAAGTATCAGCATTACAACTATAATTTCAACAAGAGTAAAGCCTTTTTTCTTGAATCTTTTCATATTTTTCACCCTCCTTGGTCAAAAAAGCCCTGAATAATTTTCAATTATGCAGGGCTAAACAGAATTATATATCAAATTTTCTTTTTATCTTATCAGTAAAATCTCTCATTTTTTCTGTAAATGAACTACGTTTCTGATAATTCTTATCATTAAGGGATTCATCAAATTTTCTGAGATATTCTTTCTGTTCTCTTGAAAGACTTCTTGGAATTTCAACATTTACAGTAACATACTGGTCGCCACGGTCGGAACGGTTAATCTTTTTGATACCTTTTCCTCTTAAACGGAACATTGTTCCTGACTGTGTTCCCTCGCCTATTGTATATTTTACATTACCATCTATTGTAGGGACTACAATTTCATCTCCAAGAACTGCCTGAGTGAATGTAATCGGAATTTCGCAATGTACATCATAGCCTTCTCTTGTAAAGATATTATCAGGTTTTACTGTTACTGTTACATTAAGATTTCCGTTAGGTCCGTTGTTTATTCCCGAATTTCCTTCTCCAGATATTCTCAATGTCTGTCCGTTATCAATACCAGCAGGAATATCAACTCTTATATGTTTGGTTATCTGTGTTCTTCCATTTCCTCCACACTTTGAACAAGGATTTTTTATAACCTTACCTTTACCACTGCATCGTGGACACGGCTTTCCAGATGATATAACTCCGAATGGAGTTCTCTGAGTAACTTTTACAGAACCTGTACCATTACATTCAGGACAGGTTTCCGGAGAAGTTCCTGCACTTGCACCTGTACCCGAACAGTCAGAACATTTTTCCATTCTCTTTACACTAATATCGTGCTGTTTAATGCCTGTACAAGCCTCCATAAATGAGATTGTAACGCCTGTGGAAATATCCTGCCCACGTCTTGGAGCATTTGCACTTGAACGGGAACTGCTGAAACCACTTCCACCGAATGCACTTCCAAAGCCTCCACCGAATATATTTTCAAATATTTCATTCATATCTCCGAAGCCACCGAAACCTCCGCTGAATCCTCCACCGAATCCACCAGAGCCTCCACCATAACTTGGGTCAACACCTGCGTGACCGAACTGGTCATAACGCTGTTTTTTATCTGGATTTGAAAGGACTTCATAAGCCTCATTTACTTCTTTGAATTTTTCGTCACAGCTTGGGTCATCTGGGTGTAAATCGGGGTGATAAAGTCTTGCCATTTTCTTATAAGCTTTCTTTATTTCGTCCTCTCCTGCACCTTTTGAAATTCCAAGCACTTCGTAATAATCTCTTTTTTCAGCCATAAAATAAATTCCTCCACACAACAGGAAAATTAAATTCCATATATACAGTTATCGGGCGGACTTAAAAAAGTCCACCCTCTCTAACTCCGATAGTCAATATGTCAACAGATTAAGCTTCTGTAAAGTCTGCATCAATAACATCATCATCATTTGATGAATTATCTTCCTTAGCCTCGTTAAATCCACCCATAACATCTTCAGGATTTACGTTTGCAGCACCACCAGCCTGTTGATAAACCTTAGTAGCAAGTTCCTGGAATGCCTTTTCAAGTTCGTCCTTCTTAGCTGAAATATCATCATAATTATCAGTTTTGAGAGCGTCCTTGAGAGCATCTATCTTAGTCTGGATAGGAGCTTTATCATCAGCAGAAACCTTATCGCCGAAGTCAGTCATTGCCTTTTCGCACTGGAATACAAGATTTTCAGCATTATTCTTAGTTTCTACCTGTTCACGACGTTTCTTATCTTCTTCTGCATATGCTTCAGCATTCTTTACAGCCTTTTCAATATCTTCCTTGGACATATTTGTTGAAGATGTAATTGTAATGTTCTGTTCCTTGCCTGTGCCTAAATCCTTAGCAGATACGTTTACGATACCGTTAGCGTCGATATTGAATGTAACTTCAATCTGTGGGATACCTCTTGGAGCAGGAGCAATACCGTCAAGACGGAAGTTTCCAAGCTGTTTGTTATCCTTTGCAAATTCACGTTCACCCTGAAGAACATTAATGTCAACAGCTGGCTGATTATCAGCAGCAGTAGAGAATATCTGTGATTTCTTTGTAGGGATTGTTGTATTTCTTTCGATAATCTTTGTGCATACTCCGCCCATTGTTTCAAGACCGAGTGAAAGTGGTGTTACGTCGAGGAGGAGAAGTCCGTCCTTAACGTCCTGATTGATAACGCCGCCCTGATATGCAGCACCGAGAGCAACACATTCATCAGGATTGATACCCTTGAATGGTTCTTTACCAATTATATTCTTAACAGCGTCCTGAACAGCTGGTATTCTTGAAGAACCACCAACCATAAGAACCTTGTTGAGTTCTGATGCACTGAGTCCGCTGTCTGAAAGAGCCTGTTTTACAGGACCCATTGTAGCCTGTACCAAATCGCTTGTAAGCTCATTAAACTTAGCCTGTGTAAGTGTAAGGTCAAGATGCTTAGGGCCTGTAGCGTCTGCTGTGATGAATGGAAGGTTGATATTTGATGTTGGAGTTGATGAAAGTTCAATCTTAGCCTTTTCAGCAGCTTCTTTCAATCTCCGCATAGCCACCTTGTCAGAACCAAGGTCAATACCTTCTGCCTTTTTAAATTCAGCGATAAGCCAGTCAATAATTCTCTGGTCGAAATCGTCACCGCCGAGGTGGTTATTACCGGCAGTAGCAAGAACTTCTGTTACACCGTCACCCATTTCAATGATTGAAACGTCAAATGTACCTCCTCCGAGGTCGTAAACCATAATTTTCTGGTCTTCTTCCTTGTCAACGCCGTATGAAAGAGCAGCAGCTGTTGGTTCGTTGATAATTCTTCTTACATTAAGACCTGCAATCTGACCTGCGTCCTTAGTAGCCTGACGCTGTGAGTCTGTAAAGTATGCAGGAACTGTGATAACAGCTTCTGTTACAGTTTCTCCGAGGTATGCTTCTGCATCTGCTTTAAGCTTCTGGAGAATCATAGCTGAGATTTCCTGTGGAGTATA
>JAZKXQ010000077.1:0-5577 GCA_045611725.1 Oscillospiraceae bacterium | reverse complement strand
GTTCTTATTGAAAATGAATTTGGAGAAATAGGAATTGATGGAGGTTTTCTCAAAGATTCAGGTATTGAGATAACTGAAATGAATTCAGGCTGTATATGCTGTACTCTTGTAGGAGATTTCAGCCGTTCATTAAGCGAAGTTCTTGAAAAATATTCTCCTGAAAGAGTTATCATTGAGCCTTCTGGGGTTGGAAAACTTTCCGATGTAATCAATGCTGTAAAAGAAATAAAATCTGATAAAGAGCTTGAAATCAGATGTTTTACAACAGTTGCTGATGTAACTAAATATCATATGTATGAAAAGGCATTCGGAGAGTTTTTCAACAATCAGATTGAATATGCTACTACTGTTATTCTTAGCCGTACTCAAAAAGCTAATCAGGATAAAATTGAGAATGTTATAAAAGCAATAAGAGAACTCAATGAAAAAGCTGTAATTATTACTACTCCGTGGGACGAAATAGGCGGGGATACTATACTTAAAGCAATTGAGAGAACTGAAAATCTCCAAGAAGAATTAATGAATGAAACAGAATGTTGCTGTCATCACGACCACGACCATCATCATCACCACGATAAAGAATGTTGTTGCCACGACCACGACCATCATCATCACCACGATGAAGAATGTTGTTGTCATAACCACGAACACCACCATCATCACGCTGATGAAGCCTTTACAAGCTGGGGAATTGAAACACCTAAAAAGTTTACTGAAGATGAAATAAATACAGCTCTTAATGCTCTTGCTGATATTGATAAGTATGGAACAATACTTCGTGCAAAGGGAATACTTCCAGCTGTTGACGGTGAATGGATTTATTTTGATTTCGTTCCTGAAGAATTTGAAATTCGCAGAGGTAATCCTGATTATACTGGAAAATTATGCGTAATAGGTTCTGATATAAACAAAGAAAATCTTGCTGAACTTTTTGGAATATAAGGAGGTTAAAAAAATGGCTGAAAATAATGTTCAGGAATTTAAAGAGGAGGATTTCAGAGTCCCTGTATTTGTGTTTACAGGATTTCTTGAAAGTGGAAAAACTACATTAATTCACGATTACCTTGAGGAAGAATATTTTAATGACGGCAGAAAAACTGTTATTATTGTATGTGAAGAAGGTTCTGTTGAATATGACAAGGAAGAACTTGCAAAGAAAAACTGTACTATAATTAAAATAGATAGTATGAAGGAATTTACAGAAAGATTTCTTGCAAATCTTGAGAGAATACATATGCCTGCAAATATTATAATTGAGCATAATTGTATGGTTAAAATTGACGATACATTCAGTATGAAATTCCCGGAAGGCTGGTATATTGAAGATTTTATCACATCGATTGACGCATCAACTTTTGATGTACTTATGAAAAATATGGGAAATATAATGGCAGAGCAGTTCAGATATTCTTCTCTTGTTATATTTAACAGATGTACTGAAAATACTAAGAAAGCTAATCTCAGAGCAAATGTGAAGGCACTCAATCCACCTGCAACAGTAATGTTTATGAATGAAGATGGTTCTGTTGACAAGGCTGATGATGTACTTCCTTTTGATTATAATGCAAGTGTAATCAAGGTTAGTGATATTGACTATGGTTTATGGTATATCGATGTAATGGATAATCCAGAAAGATATAACGGAAAGATAGTACAATTCAAGGGTATGGCTGTACGTCCACCATCATTCCCAGAGAATGCATTTGTATGTGGCAGACGTGCTATGACTTGTTGTAATGATGATATTGCATTTCTTAAGCTTTTCTGTCTTTCAAAAAATCCTGTAAGATTTAATAATAACGATTGGTTTATAATAACAGCTGATATAGAATACAGAGAAAATGATGAACCGGATTCGCTTGTTCCAGTACTTAATATAAGAAATATCGAGAAATCAACTTGTCCTGATGTGGAACTTGTATACTTTTCATAATGTAAAAAAAACCTGAGAATAATAAAAATTCTCAGGTTTTTAATATATTAAAATATTCTTGATTTAACAAGCAATGATATAATAATTGTCCATATAATATTATAAGCCATAACCATAATAGGTGTTATTTCATAGGCTGAACCCATACACATAAATACAAGTGAGAATATAATTCCAAGAATAGCACCTGCACATTGCATAGAAAGTCCTACAACGAAATTTCTTCTAAGACTTCCCGAATCCGTTATAAGTTTAATCATAGTCGAAATATTGCCCTCATATGCCATAGAAGCACTTACTTTAGCCACAGGCTGAGTTTCTATATCAAATTCCTTGTGACAATCTGCTCGGAGCATTTTTAAACTTTTTTCCGGCATACCAAAAAGAGTAGAGATTTTTTTAGAATTTATAAAAGCGTCATTGCATTTTACAATGAGTTTAATTTTATGTTCTTTCATTTCAGAAAGCCAGTATTTTATTTCCGGGTCAGCTTTAAGTTTTATTATAAATATCGCAGAAAGATTTCCTGATACAGAAAGATATATAGCCTCAAAACCTTTTCTTTCATATTCATCTTCAAGAGATTTCGGAGGAAGATTTTCAATACTATGTTTTTCCATAAGATTTCTTGTTCCAAAAAGTATTCTCTTATTGTTAAGCCAACCACAAAGCCCTAATTTTTCTTCATATACACAACTTTCAACCTTGCTGTACATATCTTCTTTTCCATCTGAAATGGAATTGAAAATGCCTGTAAGTATACTGTTTGAATATGTCGCCATACTTCCTGCATAAATAATAGCATCATCTATTTTTGATTCTGAAAACATTTTTATACCGACAAGTGAAACACATTTTTCAGGAAAAATTTTAGAAATATCGGTTACTATTGCATTTGTATCATAAAAATCTTCAATGCTCTGATAACCAAGCATAAGCCCCGATGTTTTTGAATATTCCTTTGAAACTGAATGTAGTGGAAGATTTACTACAATCGGAACAGCAAGACAACTGCTCATAGAAAGACACATTGAAAATATCCAAAGACAAGCAGAAATAATATTTCCTGAATATCCTTTATCGCATACAAAAGGGAAAATCAATGCTGTAATCAATGAAAACATTGTAAAGGCAGGTACTGCGTGATTACAAAATCTGTCTGAAATATCGCTTGAATATGTGTATTTAAGGAAATCAGTAAGAAAACCTGTTTTTCTTGAAGTTGCAACAACAGGGTAATCATCAACAATACCTCGTGTAATTTTTTCTGCTCTGTCCTCATCGTCAACACAGAACATTGCATATTTTTCACGCTTTGAATCTGAAACATATTCAAAATTACAAATTGCCCTGTCAACTATAAGATATTTTCCTATCGCATTGAAAAGCAGGGAAGCTATACCAGATGATATGTAAAGATGTGACATATTCATTTCAATAAGCTTTGTATCGAAAAGCATTACTACACCTGAAATAAAAGATGAAAGCATTACTATTGCAGATAAGCTGTCGCCATCGGTATGACGCTTAAAAATTTTCTTTATACCACTAAAAATTGAAGTAAATGATACGGCACAAGAAACAATTGCTGTTATAAGCTGAATAAATATAAATCCGTGAGGAGAAACAGAAGATTTAAGTGTATTGAAGATAGGAAAACCATTTGAATCAGCCAATGAAACATAAAGGCATATAGCCATCATTACAATCAGAACGATTATTCTTGAATGGAGTGTAGTCTGCAAGTCATACATATCAGAAAGCACAGATTCAGCGTCCTCTGGTTTTTCATAATCTTCTATGTTACTTTTCATTCTGTATGCGTTTTCAGCGTATATTTTTTCATCTTCATTATTATGATTTACATATAATGGTTCAACAGGATTTTCAGAAAGTTCATCAAAAGTCATTGAAAAAAAGTCAATATCAGGCGTGGCTTTTACTTCAACTTGAATTCTGTGACTGCCTCTTTTACGTTTTTTATGCAATTCTTTTCTTTCTTTTGCAGAGGATATATAAGAAGACAATTTTCCAGAAATAGAAAGGCTGTCTTCAGTTTTATCGGAGATATTTTTTCTTATATCTGAACTTATATCTTCAGATTTTCCCATATTATTTATAATGTTTTCCATATTAAAGCGTGATTTTGTTTTTTCAGTTTCCTTACGCTTCATATATCTTATATTGTCTTTCGGATTCTGAATGATTCTTGTAGGTTTTTTGCTGTTGCTTATATCTTTGGCTTTGGTAGTATCCGAATCATTGTTCTTAATATCTGATTTTCCCGTAGTTTCTGAAATAATAGGAATATCAAACTTGCTTGTAAACTCCATTTTTTTCTTCGTGACAACTTCTGGCTCTTTGTTTTTTTGTTTTTCAGAGTCATTTTCAATGGATTTATTTAAAGGATTCAGATTACTTTCCATAAATCGTTCTCCTTATCCAAAAACATTATTACGCTGTCTTACAGCCTCATACATAAATATACCACCTGCGACCGAGGCATTAAGTGAAGTTACTTTTCCATACATAGGAAGTTTGAGAAGAAAATCGCATTTTTCCTTTATAAGTCTTCCCATTCCAAACCCTTCAGAGCCTATTACAAGAGCAATGCTCCCTGTAAGGTCTGTTTGAGTGTACATTTCGCCCTTTGCATCTGTTCCATAAATCCATACCCCGTTTTCTTTAAGAGTATCTATTGCAGAGGCAAGATTTGAAACTCTTGCGACAGGCAACCAACTCGCAGCACCTGCCGAGGTTTTATGCACTGTATGGTTAAGAGAAGCACTTCTTCTTTTAGGGATTATAATTCCATCAGCTCCGGCAGTTTCAGCAGTTCTTATTATAGCTCCAAGATTATGTGGGTCTTCAATTTCATCGCATATTATTATAAAAGGTTTAGTACCTTTTTTTCTGGAAACTTCAAGAATATCCTCAACAGATACATATTCAGCGAATGAGCCTATCGCAACAACTCCCTGATGAGCTCCGCCATCAGCCATTGAATTTAGTTTTTTATCATCACAGTTTTTAACAACTATTCCCTTTGATTTTGCAAGTGAGCATATCATTCCGAGAGAACCTTTTGAGGAACTGACATATATTGTGTCAATTGTTGTATCGGATTTAAGAGCTTCTATCACGGGATTGCGACCGATAATTATTTTTTCATCAAGATTACTATACTTTATTTCTTTCATTAAAACCCTACTTTACCAGTTTATTTTATGACTTATCATAATTTCATTCATACATTAAATATTATAACATTTTTTACAATGAATTACAATATAAAATGCAAAACCATACAAAAAATTTTTTTATAAAAATTTTTTATAAAAAGTATTGACAAATCCGACAGCATATGATATAATAACAAAGTCGCATAACGAAGAATTAATTTAATAGTTATGGAGAGGTGTCCGAGTGGTTTAAGGAGCTGGTCTTGAAAACCAGTGATACGGCGACGTACCGTGGGTTCGAATCCCACCCTCTCCGTAACTTTACTGTATTTAATATTTTTACAGTTCATCATATGGAGAAGTACTCAAGTGGTGAAGAGGCGCCCCTGCTAAGGGTGTAGGTCGGGCAACTGGCGCGAGGGTTCAAATCCCTCCTTCTCCGCCAAACAAGTCCACAACATT
>JAZKXQ010000076.1:0-2160 GCA_045611725.1 Oscillospiraceae bacterium | reverse complement strand
AGTTTAATCAGGCTGTTAATGACGCTTTTGATGACGCTCAGACATCTTTTGAAGAACACGAAAAACAAATTTCAAGGCTTGAACTTGAAATTAAGGCTTTACTTAATCAGACTAATGCCCTTAAAACCCAGATTAATAAGCTGAAAAGTATTGAAAATCAGCATTTTTCATATCTTTGTAATCAATCTGAACAGAATAGCAGTGAATTTAACAGGTGTATGCTCGAATATAGCCCAGAATATCGCAAAAGTGTAGAGAATAAAAATATTATAGAGGCTGATTATGTTCTTAATTCTGCTTTTGCTGAATCCCTTAAAGCTGTCAAAAATTCTGAAAATGATGAGGAAAAACTCAATAAAACAGCTCAGATTTTCTCTGAAAGTATTAAGAATGATTTGAAAAATTTTCATAAAAATTATAATGAAAATATAATTGCTGTCGTATGCACTGATTTAACCCATCATTGTGGTATGGAGGCTATAAGAAATGAAGCTTATGATATTTATAATCTCCTTAGAAAAAAAAGTCGTTATAATATCAAGCTTGTTTCAATTGAAAAAAGTGTTTCAGATATGGTTTGCAGAGGCGATATTATCTGTATTCCTGCCTCTAAAACAAGAGAATGTATGAAACAGCTTAATCCTGTCCTTTGCGTTATTTGTGAAAGTACGGCTCACGTTCTTACAGCAAATGACTGTGGTCTTTTGATGTTCAGAAGTATAATAAGGCTTAGTGCCCAGAATCCTTTGAGAGATGTAAGCGAAAATACTCTTGCTGAACTCTGTCATCTTAATGATATGGGGCTTCATACTTACTGCGTTCAGTCAAAAACTGCATATGAAAAAATGGTTGAAAATGGCTTTCACGAGCCTGTAATATCATATCCTGTAATTGATATACACAAACATATTTATTCCTGTCGCAAAAATCCTCACGACCTTAAAAAATTTACTGTGGGATTTGCTTCATCTCCTATGACTGAGGAGCAATCCATTCCGAGAGGGATTTCTCTTATATGCGAAACTATAAAACAGACAAAAGGTATAAATTATCTTATACTTTGGAGAAATGAAGAACTGAAAGTTCCAAAAGAACTAAAAGATTGTCCCAATTGCCGTATTGAATATGGCAGGTATAATATGGAAAAATTCTATTCAGAAATAGATGCTTTGCTTATTCCATACTCCTCTGAAAACTATAATCATTCCTGTTCCGTGTCTGCTATAGAGGCTATGCTTAATGGTATTCCTGTGATTAGCACTGAAATTTCAGGAATTTCAGAAATTGTAAAAAAATTCGGAACGGGGTTAGTTACCAACCAACTTGCAACTGGTTGCAACCAACTTAGACGCAACTATTTTTGTTATTCAAATGATAGGTTGGTTGCAACTTTAAAAGAATTTTTCAGTTCTGACAACCTTGTGAAGATGATTGAAAATCAAGCTGAAAAGGAGAATTTAAAAAATATAGTTACTCTTTATGAATGGGACAGACTCCTTAAAAAGAAAAACAAGTACCTTGTAAAAGGTTATAATGAAATGAAAAAATACTATCAAAACTCCGAAATTACGGGGAATTATATAGAGCATAGATTTAAGAAATATCCTCAGAACTGTTTTGATATTATGGAACGTGAAACTGTAAATCTTATTATTTCTGATTATTTTAATGGTTGTAATGATTTGCAACTTCTTGATATAGCTTGTGGTACAGGAAGGATAACTCAAGATTTGTTAAAATTTGGAAGTTGCAACGCTATTGACTCATCAGAGGAGATGGTTGCAACCATTTCTAACCAGTTGCAACCAGTTACCAACCAACTTGCAACCAGTGTTTGTGATTTTATCTCAGAAAATTATCACAAAAATTTCGATGTTATTACCTCTTTCAGATATATAAGACACTTTGAATATAAGACAAGAAAACTGCTTTACAAAAAAATAAAAGATTGTCTGCACGAAAAGGGAATTTTTATTTTTGATGTGCCGAACAGAACTTTTGAACTTAAACTTAAAGGCGTAAATGGTTGGGGAAATTATAATATATATGATGTGTTTTTCAGCAAGGAAGATATAATAAAAGAATTAAGGGATAATGGTTTTGAACCAAGATATATAATTCCTGTCGGTGCAGGTCTTAATGAAAGAATACCTGAAAATA
>JAZKXQ010000075.1:0-4018 GCA_045611725.1 Oscillospiraceae bacterium | reverse complement strand
CGATTCATAAACGTCTTAAACAGATGAAATCCGTAAAATCATTCAGACTCGGTCTTTTTGGTGAGGGAGAAGATGGAGTAACAATAGTTGAATTGAAATAAAAGGAGAAAAATATGGATATAAAATATCATATTCCCGATTTTGTAAGGCATTTTAAGCTTAACATATTGCTTTATGAAACTATGAAAAAACATAGCGAATTTTTCTATGATAATGTTAAAATAGGTTCTGTTTATGGTACATTCCCTACATCATTATGGAATGGTGGGAGAAATTTCAGCGGTACAGTTGATGAGAATTATATAAAGGTAGTTCTTGACCAGTTTAATCGCAGAGGTATTCCTTGCAGATTTGCTTTCAGTAATCCTTTGATTACTGAGGAGCATATCTATGATGAATTTTGTAACAGATGCCTTGAACTCGCTGATAATGGACTTAATGAGGTTATAGTAGTATCTCCTGTGCTTGAAAAATATATAAGGGAAAAATATCCAAGATATAAAATAATAAGCTCAACCTGTAAACAGTTGAGAGATGAAACAAGCCTTAACAATGAACTTGAAAATGATTACAGTCTTGTAGTTCTTGATTATAACTGGAATAATGATTATGAAAAGCTTGAAAAGATAGGTTTTAAGGATAAATGCGAATTGCTTATAAATCCTTGCTGTGTTCCGGATTGTAAGAGAAGAAAGGCTCATTATGACTACATAGGAGAGTATCAGATTGAATTGTGTAAGAGTATGAAAAATCCTTCTGTTCCTTTTACTATGGAGGAATTTAAATGTGAACATATGCAGAAGTCATTCTATCAGACTACAAAGTGGTCAACTCATATCTCACCCGAAGATATATACAATAAGTATGTTCCTATGGGTTTCAGCAATTTTAAGATAGAGGGCAGACCTTTGCCGGATATACCCGTTCTTGAAAGTTATATGTATTATATGGCAAAACCTGAATATCGTGATGAGGCAAGGCTTTATATTCTTTCATTGCTTACAAAGGATTACAGATACTTTAATTAAAAATAATGCTGACAGATTGAAAAATTTGTCAGCATTGTTATTTAATAATAAATATTTTTATATGATTTATGCTAAAATTATTGTTGAAAATGCAAAAAAAATGTGCTATAATAATATAAGCTGATTATGACTTTTCAGAGGTGAAAAACTTGAAGAATAAAAGAATGAACATTGCATTATTTGCAAGTCATCTTGAAGATGACTATGCCAAAACTGTCTGTAAAGGTGCTATGATGGCGTCAAAAGAAACAGATACCAATCTTTTTATTATCCCAGGACGCTATTTTGATTCAAATTATGAAGACAAAGAACGTACACAATATCGTTATCAGTATGACACTCTTTTTTCATATGTTAACAGCAATAATATAGATGTGCTTATTATAATGATGGAAACTATCGGAAGTAATTGGAGTTATGAAAAAAAATCAGAACTGCTTAACAGATTTAAAGATATACCTGTCATAAATATAAGTCCTGATATTGAAAATTATCATTGTGTAAAATTTGACAATAAAACAGGTTTGAGAGATGGTATAGAACATATTATAAAAAAGCATAACAGAAAAAAAATAGGCTTTGTAAGTGGACCTCTCACAAATAAAGATGCTGTTGAAAGACTTGAAGTATATAAAGATACTATGAAAGCCAATAACCTCTGCTTTGATAATAGTATGATAACATATGGCAATTTTTCAGAATACAGTGAGGAGGCTACTGAAAAACTGCTTGATTCCTGCCCTGACATTGATGCAATCATTTTTTCAAATGATAAAATGGCAATAGGTGGTTATCATATTATGGAGAAAAGGGGAATCAAAATTGGAATTGATGTTTCAGTAATGGGCTTTGATGATATGCAAAGTGCTGTTTCTCTTACTCCTAAACTTACTACGGTAAGAGCTGACGCTGTTGAAATAGGATACCGTTCTGTTTATGAAGCTATAAATCTTATAAAATTCGGAGAAACTAAAAATCCTGTGGTCGATTCAAGACTGATATTGAGGGGTTCGTGCGGTTGTAAAAGAAATAATTTCAATTCGTCTGAAAATGAATATATTAATGATTTTATAAATGTTGAACCCGATTCAATCGCCTCGAATATTACCAATTTTATATTTGAAAGTTATAAATCAACTATGCCTGTGGAAAACTGTAAAGCATACGTTTTTGAATTTTTTAATATTCTTGTTGAAAAAACTATAAAAAATAATAATATAACCAGAGAAGTTGATTCCGATATGACTTCAATTCTGAATATTCTTCTTGATTTGAATATTTCAGAATATATTCCTATGGAAAAAATACTTTTTGCAATTAATATGGTTTCAAGATATGCAATATGTAATGACAAAAAGTATAATTCACCTGATAATATCCTCAAACTTAATGAATTTTTTGTAAATATATATAATGATATAATTACTAAATATTCCGTTGAAAATTCACTTCATACAAATGATATAGAATACCTTTCGTGGATGACAAATTCTCTCACAAGAGATATGCTTATGTCAGCTGGAAATGATAAAAGTTTTACAACTATAAGTGAAAAATTATCAGAAATTAATATACCAAGTAGTTATATATTTACTTTCAGTCAACCAATAAAGCATAAAAAAGGTAATGAATGGATACCTCCCAAGAAAATATATCTCAAATCATATTATAATAATAGCAATGTGAAAACTCTTGATTCCGATAAGCAGGAAATAGATACTTCTGATATATTTATAAATAAATTTCTTCCACAGAACAGGCAATGTTCTATGGTTCTGTCTGCGTTGTATTCAAATGAAGACCAATATGGATTATGGCTTTGTGAAGTTGATTATCATCATTTTTATTATATTGCTCCCGTAACCGTTCAGCTTTGTGCTGCAATGAAAACAATGCATCTTATTGAAGAACAGGAAATTATTCAGAAACAGCTTAAAGAATCGCTTGAACTGATAAAAAAGAATAATATTCTTCTTGATACTATATCCAAATCTGATGAGTTAACAGGAATATATAACAGGAGAGGCTTTTTCGAAGCAACTCAGAATGTTGTATGCGACAGAAGAAATAAAGGCAAACGTGCTATTATCGTGTTTGCTGATATGGATTGTCTTAAAATTATAAATGACCAGTTCGGACACGATGAAGGCGATTATGCTATAATAAAATCAGCTCATATCCTTAAAAATTCATTCAGAAAAACAGATGTTGTGGGGAGAATTGGTGGAGATGAATTTGCTGCATTTGCTCTTGTCGAATGTAAAAACTGCGTTGAAGTTGTAAGAAGAAGGATAAAAAGAAAATCTGAAAGAGTAAATAATATTTCAGGTAAGCCTTATTATGTAAGTATAAGTGTGGGAATATGTGAATTTGAATGTGGTCCTAATGTAGATGTTAAAAATTTTCTTGATGTTGCTGATGAACAGCTCTATGTTGAGAAAAAAACAAAACAAAAAAATATTATAAAAAATAATAATCCTGTTGCTTGATTTCAAAAGTCTGAGAAAAAATATAAATTTTCTCAGGCTTTGTTTAAGGCTTTTTAATTTTATTGAACTATTGACATTTTTTTATTAATCAACTATAATTATAAAAAATAGGAAACTTCATTATAGATTATAAAATTTAAGGATAATTTTTTATGAATATGATAATTAAAAAAGTTGTGTTGTTAAAGTGGTTGCTCTTACCTGTTATTCTATGTGTAAAGCTAATAGTTATTCATATAGAAGGTTTTATTCTTAGTTTACCATTATGCAATATATTTTGTATTTTTGAGAATACTATAGAATTTAACAGAAAAAGAAATACTACAATTGATGACAAAGTACGAATGAATAATTAAAAATCTTTCTGTAAATAATTTTTACAGAAAGGAGAATTAATGTGTTTGAACAAGACTACATTATGAGACAAATACATCAAATAATACAAGTATTAATGAAAATGATATTTAACATTGATAGTTCATCACCTTCAATATCATTAAT
>JAZKXQ010000074.1:0-4626 GCA_045611725.1 Oscillospiraceae bacterium | reverse complement strand
TTCTGAGAAAACTGCGTTCACGTACTCTTACAGAACTTTCAGAATCAATTAAACAGGCTTTTTCAAAAATTACTGTTTCTGATTGTTATGGGTGGTTTTCATCTTGTATTCATTGGTAATCTTTTGTAGGATTGCTATAATAAATAATTGTTATGATAGAGCAGGTATTATTTACCTGCTTTATCAAAAACATATTTTTTTAAAAATATATTATCACCAAAATAAATATCAGTCCATTTTTTTACATGACGTTTTGCTTTTTGCATTTTAATATATTCTGTTTCTATTTCATTCTCTATACAATACATTATTTCAGCCGCACTCAACGATATTTCTAAACGATTTATTTTTATATCATCTAAAATACATTGAATATAAATTCCAAAATTTAAAAAATATAATTTATAATTAGAAAGTTTAGCTTTCATATAAGCTGTATGCTCAATATCAGAAATAATAGACTGTATTTCGTCAGGTTCTCCTCTATTACTTATTAATTTATTTTTAGAATTACTATTTCTTAACATACTATCAAACCATATAAATGAAAGTTGAAATAAAATATTTTTTATTTCTTTTATCTCAACAGTATCACTCATATCAAAATAATTGTTAGAATATTTTATTTTTAACTCATGGGTTTTAATTCCTAACAAATCAAAAGCAGTATTAAATTCTTCAACAGTAATATTATTTATATCTTTTATTTTAGGCTTATCAGCAAAAGTAGCTTCTTTTTCTGCCTTAATATTTGGAATATAGTGGTCTAACAATTCGTCATAAAAACTTTCGAGTTTATCTCTTACTCCATATAATTCCTCATCTGCATCAAATTTTTTCTCAAAATATCCGTTTTCATCTGAATTTTTTTCATCAGTATACTCTTTCCATAACTTTTCAGCATATTCCAATTTTTCTTTTTTATCCGGTCCATCATAAAACTTTTCCACAATTTCTTTAAGATTTCTTTTCAAACAAATACACTTTTCACCTTTGAATTTACTGCTACTTTCTTTTTTATAAAAATTCAGATAAATTTCATCCAATATTGCCATTAATGTTTTTTCAAGATTTAATTCGCCTTTTCTTTCATCAGGCTTTTCTCCATTATATTTACACAATTCTCTATATAAATTATCAATATATTCATAATTTTCCTTTCTATACATATACTGTAATTTATAGTCTTCTATCTGTGCAATAATATCTTTTAAAACTATTATTGAAACTCTGTCATAATTCTCAACAATAAGCTTTATAAAAGAATTCAGACTTTCTTCCAATTTTCCTATATTTTCAACAAATTCGACAGCTTCATCTATGTTGTAATGCTGACTTATAAGTTTTTGTGTAAATTTATTACTTCCTTTTATTGCATCATTCATAAACTGGTAGTATTTTTTTAAATTTTCATTGTTAATAATTTTTTCATCATGTACATTCCTTTTAAGATGTTCTGCTAAGAGCATTACTATATCTTTTGCTTCATATCTGAAAAGATACTCTTCTTTTTCACCTTGAACTCTTGTTATAACATTGCGTTCTCTCAATATTTCAGATTCGGCTAATTTTCTTTTTGTCATTTTTAATATATCCAGAAGTAAAGGCTCTGAATAATTCATTATTCTGTTGTCAGCCTTTATATTATTTAATGTGTAATCTACTGTATTTGCACGTCTTTTTCTGCCACGATAATATCTGTATTTCTTTAAATCTTTGCTTATATCTTCCATATCTGTTGCTCCCTTAAAAAATATTGCTTTTTTACATTATATCACTTTTTTATAATTTAATCAATATCTTTTCAAAGTTAATTGTTATATATTTACTTTTTCTAAAACTAAAATATATATTTTATTTTTTTAGAAATTCCGAAAAATTTATGAATTATGCTATGATAATAGCAGAGAAAACAAGCCGGCAAGTTTTCCAAAAATCTAATACTTAAAGGAGGACATTACATATGTCAAAGAAAGCCAATGGTGAAGGAAGTATCTACTTCCGCAAAAAGAAAAAGCTCTGGTGTGCTGTTATCACTGTCAAACTCAATGACGGTGCTTCAAAAAAGCTCTACTTCTATGACAAGAAGAGAAAAGCTGTTGCTGAATGGTTGGCAGAACAGACAGTAAAGCGTAACAGAGGATTATGTGTTAAAGCTTCGGATGCCTCATTATATGACTGGTTGACTTACTGGCTTGAAACTTATGCTGTCACAGTCATCAAACCTGCTACAAGAACCAACTACACTGCCTATATTGAAAAACACATCAAGTCCTCATTTTTAGGTACTGTAACTCTTGCAAAGCTTACTACTGATGATATTCAGATATGGATAAACTATCTTGCTAAAAACGGCAGAATAGATGGTAAAAAAGGTGGTTTGAGTCCTAAAACCATAAGAAATATCTTCAATATGCTTCATTCAGCACTTAAACAGGCTCTTGGAAACAATCTTATATACCGCAATCCTGCTGAATATGTAATCCTGCCTAAGAATGAAGCAAAAGAAAGCAGATTTCTTACTGTTGAGGAACAGAAATCTTTATGCAGTACAGCCTGTACTGAACGTTGGTTTATAGGTATCCTTCTTATGCTTTTTGGTGGACTCAGAATAGGAGAACTTCTTGCTCTTCGCAGGTCTGATGTCACAATTGGAAATGACGGAATTACATATATATCCGTTTCAAAATCTCTTACAAGAGTAACAGATTATGAAAACGAGGGAGATGGAAAAACTATTTTAAAGTTATCTGTACCCAAAACAAAAAACTCTGTACGTCAGATTCCCGTAATCCCTGAGTTGACACCCATTATAAAGAATTTCTTTGCACAGCAGGAATATGATGCTTATTACTCTGATAATGTTATGGACAATGACCCATTTATCATATGTAATAAGAACGGAGGTTTCATAGACCCGGGAACATACCGCAAATGGCTCAAAGAAATGACTGACAGAGCCGGTCTTATCGGAGTAACTCCTCATACACTCAGGCATACTTATGCTTCAAATTCTCTCAGATACGGCATTGATAT
The DNA here is from genome assembly GCA_045611725.1 of Oscillospiraceae bacterium. Taxonomy (GTDB): domain Bacteria; phylum Bacillota; class Clostridia; order Oscillospirales; family Ruminococcaceae; genus UBA5884. Next base: position 1,590 of record JAZKXQ010000074.1, on the reverse strand, counting down.
GAAAAATATCAGCACTTTACTGGGTCATTCAAGCGTTGAGTTCTCCGCAAGAACATATATACACACAAATCTTGAAGCAGAAAGCTGTGCTGTTTTAAATTTAAGTCCGTTGTTCAGTCTTGTTGTAACAACCGATAAGGAGGAAAAATAAATGAGATTAAAAAACAACCCAAAGTTAAAACTTCCAAGTTCAAGTAAAAATGCTGAACATTTTGCCTATGCAACATTAATGGATTCAGGATATTTTCTTGCTGAAAACAACTCCCTGTTTTATAAGCAGGATTCATATTATGCACGTCTTACTGAAAATGAGGAAGCTATAGTAATCCGTTCACTGCTCTTTGAAGAAACTTCTGTAATGCTCACTTCCAGTAAACTCAAAGATATTGCAAAACGTCTTAAGGAAACTGAAAAAATTCAGTTTAACTTTATTGAGGAATAAAGAAAGACTATGATGTATGTCAATGTCCAGAACGGGGCATATGATATTCTCAACAAAACTCTTATTTCCGCTGAAGAAACAAACCATATTTTTAATTACAGGCTTAATTTCAACTATGTTGCAAATGCTGATATAAAGAACGCTCCACACTTTCTTAACTATTGTAACAGCAGTCTTTCACCTGAAAAAACAGAATTTCTTCTTGAAATTTTAGGATACTGCATATCATCTCTCATAGGAGCTAAAAAGGCATTCTTTTTCATAGGTGAACCATCATGCGGAAAGTCTGTCCTCCTCAATGTAATAGAAAAAGTTGTTGGTGAAGACAATGTTTCCAACATTGCTTTCAAACGTCTTGGAGATAAATTCTGTCTTGGGCATTATGAAAATGTCAGAATAAATATCTGTAAAGAAACAAGAAACAAGCCTCTTACTGATACTGACAACTTCAAGAGTCTTGTTTCAAATGAAAGAATGTACTCTGAGCTTAAAGGCATAAATGGTCATTCATTCTATCCATATCTCAAGCTTCTCACTGCTTCAAACTATTTCCCACAGTTTGCAGATATGGACGAAGCAATCATTGACAGACTATGTATTCTTCATTTTGATAAATCCATCTCAAGAGAAAACTGGGATATTAACCTTGAAGAACATCTGTTTGATGAAAGAGATATAATATTCTCCCTTGCACTTGATAAACTTTAGGAACTTGTAAAGAACAACTATGTTTTTAATGTTCCCGAAGAATGCAGAAAATATATAGAGAGAAACTGTTGCATATGCGATTCTGTAAAGGAATTTATAGACAGCAATTGCAAAATCAAGGCTGAAAGCAAAGTCTTTTGTAAAACTCTTTATGAAGAATATCTGCGTTTCTGTGATGATAATGTTATGCAGAAGATTGATAAAAAACTTTTTGTAAATGCAGTATGCAGTTATATTCCATCTGCCGAATACAAGAAGATAAGAATTAAAGAAAAAACACTTATAGGTTTTAAAGGAGTTTGTTTGTTATGAGTACAAAAAATAATAAGACTATATCAGTAAAATTCAGCAACGAAGAATTGGAATTAATGGATTCCATTTATAAAAAAGCCGGTTTAAAAAGCAGAAGCGAATACATACGCTATTGCGTATTCACCAAG
>JAZKXQ010000073.1:0-4704 GCA_045611725.1 Oscillospiraceae bacterium | reverse complement strand
ATAAACACCTGCACTGAATATATAAGCACCTAAAAATCCATTGCGATGTGGGCTGTTGGATTTTGCCAGTTCATCAAAAAATCCGACCAGCTTTTCCAGCAGCAACTGAAATTTCCCCGGAACATATTTAAAGCGTGGTATTGCAAAAATACGGACAAATATTGCAAAAACCAACAGAATAGTTGTAACTACTATACCGGAAATCAATGACGGATTTACTGCCTTAATTCCAAATAAGCTGATTTTGTTTGCTTCGTGCAATACGGCATCACGCATAAGTTCCTGAATTGACTCGTGTTTTTCTCCATTGCCGGTAAGAAAGCTTCCAACCAGCAGAACAATCAGAATACAACATAAAACTGCAATTCTGAATGTTTTTTTATTACTGCTCATAAATAGCCCTCCTTTCTGTTAAACTGCCTTCTATTTTACCACATATTTCGATTTATGTTAATTGAATAATAATTATCATCAATAACCAAAAGTTATTAAAAATATGTTAAATATATCGTTTTTTGCTTTACATTCAGGAATAAATATGATATACTCTAATAATTGAAAGACACTCTCGGAGGAAACAAATGAACATAGATTATCTCAAAACTTTTATTCTTGTTGCTGAAAATCTAAGCTTTGCAAGAGCAGCTGAAGCACTTTACATTTCACAACCTGCTGTAACCAAGCAAATCAATTCATTGGAACAGGAATTGGGAGTTACACTGTTTATCCGTTCAACACGTCACGTTGAATTGACTCCAATAGGTATGTCCTTTTACAGAGATGCTAAAGATATTGTTTTAAACTCCCAGATAATAGTGGAACGTCTGCGTAGACATAATATAAATTATGATACAATACGCATCGGACTAAGCAATCATATTATTCTGTCATACCTTTCGCCGATTCTGAAACGATTACATAATCAGTATCCTGAGGTCAAACCGAATATACAAATTCTCAACTATAAAACTATTTTCAGTCTTTTTATGGAAGAAAAACTGGATTTGCTGTTTTATTATAAGGAGAACACAACTATAAAGGCAGATATTAGCTTTATTGAACTTCAGAAAGACAGATTTGTATGCCTTATGCCAAATGACCACCCTTTAGCTTCAAGGAAAACAATCGCCATAAAAGATTTGCAGAATTATCCGATAATTATGCGTAATCCACTTGATGCAACTTTATCTACTGCCGCCATTCAGAAAACTATTTCAGAGCATCATTCCTCCGAAAATCTGTTGTTCTGTGATTGTATTGAAATCGCACACAGTCTGGTTCTTGCAGGAATAGGTATTTCCATCATTCCCAGTATATTAAGTGTTGCATCGCCGGATTTTACTACAGTTCCTCTTGATGATAAAACTATATTATCTTTTGGTGTTTTTTATCGAAAAAAAAATAGTAATCCTATACTAAAAAATATACTCAGGCTGATTCAGGCTTGAGATTTTTGATGTCAAAAAAATCTATTTTTATATAACTTTTTAAGAGTTTATGTAAATTTATCTTAAAAACTCTTGACAAAACTATTGTTTTAAAATATTATTAAATATAAAAGCTATGAACAGAGTACTTATAAATCCATTTGGATATATAATGAAAAAACTGTTCAATGAAAGGAAAGTTTAAATGAAGACAAAAACATCTTTTAATACTATTATGTATATTCTGAAAGGTATGCTAATCGGTACAGGTGCAATACTTCCAGGAGTGAGCGGAGGAGTACTATGTGTTGCCTTTGGAATTTATGAACCTATGATGGCACTGCTTACACATCCATTTAAATCACTTAAAACAAATTATAAAATGTTTATTCCACTTATAGCTGGTATGGCAATTGGTTTTGTTTTTCTTGCCAAAGTTGTAGAATATGTCTTTGCAGTTTCAGAAACTGTTGCTTTGATGTTATTTTTCGGTTTGATATGTGGTACGATACCTGAACTTTTTAAAACCTCGGAAAAAAGTGATAGTACAAAAAGCTGGACTCCATTTGTCGTTTCGTTATCTCTTGCGTATCTGCTGTTCAGCGTACTTGAAAACGGAATCAAGGCTACACTTGCTCCATCATTTTTAAATTATTGCCTGTGTGGATTTGTTTGGGGATTAAGTCTTATTGTTCCAGGATTAAGTTCATCTACAATTCTTATTTATCTTGGAATTTATGAACCTATGACCTCGGGCATTGCTTCTCTCGATTTTTCTGTAATGATACCACTTTTTCTTGGTATTGGTTTAAGTGCATTAATATTTGCAAGACTTGTTAATATGTTATTTGAAAAACATTACGCTTTAATATCACGTATTATTCTTGGATTTGTAATTGCTTCATCTTTAACTATTATTCCGTCATCATTTGAAACACCATTAATTTTAATCATCTCTCTTATTTGTTTTGCAGGTGGCTTTGTTTTAGCAAGAATGATGGACGTTGCGAAAGAAAAACAAGAGGTTATAAAAGAAAACGAATAATTAAACATTATCAGAGATTTCAACTAATAATAAGATATAAAACTCAGATTCATAGCGAGTCTGAGTTTTATTTATGCTTGATTTTTTTATATTTAAGATATTATACTATTAATAATAAAAAAATTGTAATTTCATATTTAATTTTATATATTGACATACCTATTAATAGTTGCTATAATTGTTATGGAAATAATGAAGAAAGGAAGAATTTTTTATGAGAAAATCATTAAAAAGAGTTTTGAATGTAATGTCTGCTTTTGCAATCATTACTGGTGTTGCTATGCCTGTTAATATGGTATCAGCTGAAGAAGCGTCATCTGTTGTATCATACGATAGTGCAACTTCTACCAATATGAAGTTATTGAACAGTTCAGAAGAAAACAAAGCTGAACTTGATAAAGCGTGGTCTTTAGTAACTCCTGTTATGGAGATTATTAATGCTATGAGAGCTAATCCGGAAAATTATCAGACAGTTGCTACTGATACTGGTTTTAATATTTTACCTGTTGATGCTACTGACAGCACAGCACCTCTTCTTTGCGTAAGTACATTCAGATTTGATACTTGCGTTAAAACAGATGTAATTATAAGGGAACCAGATAGTTCATCTATAATTTGTTGTGATAAAACCGCATATACAGCAATGTTTGGCGATGTGTTGACAGGTGAATTGTTTCAGAGTGATACTACTTTTACAACTTTTGTTAAAGAAATAAAAGAATCTGTAGATGATGAAAATATTACTATTAATTTGTTTGCTTCAGAATTGCCGGAAGTAAGTGGTGGTTTATCAGGTATTACATATAACTGGTGGATTAACAGTGGATATTTAGGGCTTGAGAATATAGTTTCACCAGAAAGTCCTGTTGCTGTTGTTAAATCTGTAACTGACCAACCAGCTACATATGATGTTAATGTTATTTCAGATAATATCTCTCTTAAAGATATTAAAAAATTAAGGTACCTTAATTCTCTCGAAGTAAATTATGATTTGCTGACAGAAGCTAATAATAGTATGCAACCAATTTATGCTACTCTCGATAAGATTTTTGGTGAAGGTTATACAATGGTTGATAATGGAGATTCTCTGTTTTATGCTCCGGAAGGTACAGAAGAGATTACCAGAGAAAATGCAGTATTAACAATTGATTTTGTTCTTTTCGGAACAGGTAGTGCAGTTGCTGTAATAAGAGATACTGAAACAGGTGCTGTGTCTATTTTTAACCAAAATTCTTATAATGGTTTGTTAAAAGCTTCATTGCCTGAACCAGAAACTTTAACCAGATGGTTAGGAGAAATCAGCGATTCCTTTATTGGTGAAGGTGAAAAAACAGACCCTGTTGTTATAAACTTTATTGGTACAGAATTTCAGGAATTAAATCTTGGAACTGACAGACCTGTAATTATTAACTGGTGGAATGACAGCGAGTTCCTCAATGTTCATAATCATATGCCAGATACTATACCTATATTCCTTTACAAAAGCCAGAATGCAAATGATTACACTGTGAATTTAATAACTGAAGCTAATCGTAAGATTATATGTGTACCTGTTTCAAATGGTGATGCTGTCAAATATGGTGATATAAATCTTGATGATGAAATTGATATTCGTGATGTTACTACACTTAATCAATATCTTATTAAGGTATTTGAATTGAATGACCAGCAGTTAGCTAATGCAGATGTTGTTTATGACAGCGTGGTTGATATTTCAGACCTTGGTCAGTTGAAGAAATATATCCTTAACCTTATTTCAATTGATAATCTTGGACTTAAGTCTTAATATTTATAGATAAGTAGATAAGCCTGTGGAAGATATATGTTTACAATAACATATCCCACGGGCTTTAATTATATATAAGTTTGTCACGTTTGTCACGCAAGTTTATAAAATAAAATATTTATTAAAACAAGTGATTTTAAGCATATATATAAGTTTGTCACGTTTGTCACGTAAGTTTATAAAATAAAAAATTAAAAGCATTTAAATTTTAGAATGTTAAGAATCTCTGTATTATAATTAAATATTTAAAATATATAATAAATTAACATAAATTCAATAATATAAAAAATCAAAGAATTTTGATATTAATATAACGTGAGTTCGACAAGAAAAAATCAGTCAACAAGGCATAAAAAATCCTTTATTTCCTCATTTTCAGAAAATACAGTAGGCTTTTTAGGTAAAAAAGAGTATGCAGCCAGAGCAGAAAGTAGATTAACAAGGAA
>JAZKXQ010000072.1:0-6653 GCA_045611725.1 Oscillospiraceae bacterium | reverse complement strand
GATGTTACACCTTCTGGAATAGTTACTGATGTAAAATCACAGCCTTCAAATCCACTTTCTCCAATTGATGTTATAGTAGAAGGCAGATTTATTGCTGTTAAACTTTGACAATCTTTAAACGCATACTCGCCAATTGTTTTTAATCCACCATTTTCTTCTGTGCTTTCTGTAATATTTACTGTTTCTAAGCCTTCACATTTATTGAACGCATTATTTCCGATTGATGTTACAGTTGAAGGAATAGTTACTTCTTCTAATGAACTACAATTTGCAAACGCATTATTTCCAATTGTTGTTACACCTTCTGGAATGATTACTTTTTTGATTAATTCTTTATACTTATCCCAAGAAGAAGTTGTTTCAAAGTCAGCCATAGCACCTTCGCCTGTAATTGTAAAAATGCCGTCTGAAGTTAATTTCCATTTGAGATTGTTTTCTCCTGTTGTTGCATCTGTTGTTGCTCCACATTCTCCTTCAACATAAACAGGAATTGTTATTTCAATATTTCCTGTTACAAGTTCAGCAGGAATTGTCAATTTTCCTGTTTCAGCATCATATGTATAACCATTAACTTCATCTGTCGCAATCGAAATTTCTGTGTCACCAATTTTAACAATTAAATCTTCTTGAGTCCAATCTTTATATAACTCAATCATTGAAATTGTACCAGTAAATTCAACGCCCTCATTTGCAGTATTAGGAGCAATAGTCGCAATTTCATCAACAATTGTTACACCATACTTAGCACTTGAAGAAATGATAATATTGCCTTTAATAGTTCCGATAGGACTTACTATTGTAACTGTTCCTGCTTCTTTGTCATATGAATAATCATCTTTTCCGAGTATTAAAGTAACAGTTTCTCCATCTTTTACATATACATAAACATTTTCAGGAAGTTTTGAATCTGCATTTGCTACAATTCCTATCTGAACATTAGTAGTGTTTAAATCATATTTTGCAGGACTATTTACTGTAAAAGTAGAACCTTCTTCTGCATTAATAGCTTTAGAGTAGTAAACATCGATAGATGTACTACTATCCTCTTTATTCCAATTACCATTGAAATCAAATTCCTCATCGCCATTAATAACACTTTCAAGGTTGTTTACAATAATTTTGCTTAAAGAACAGTCGCAAAATACATACTGTCCCATTGTTTTTACACTTTCCGGAATTGTTATTTCTGTTAATCCAGTACAATTATAGAATGCATATCTTCCAATTGTTGTTACACTTTCCGGAATTGTTATTTCTGTTAATCCAGTACAATTATAGAATGCACATTGTCCAATTGCTGTTACACTTTCCGGAATTGTTATTTCTGTTAATCCAGTACAATTATAGAATGCATATGTTCCAATTGTTGTTATTCCTTTATCAAGTTTTACCTCTTTAATTGTAGCAATATAATTATACCAAGGAACACTGTTAGGAGTACCATAATTTTTCATTTCACCTGAACCGGTAATTGTAAGAACACCATCAGAAGTTAATTTCCATTTGAGATTGTTGTCTTCTGTTGTTTCATCTGTTGTTGCTCCACATTCACCCTCAGTGTAAGATGAAATAGCTACTTCAATATCACCTGTTACATCGTCAGCAGAAATTGTTAATGCTTTTGTTTCTGGGTTATATGTATACTGTTCTGATGTAAGAGCTGTTTCTCCGATTGTAACAGAGTCTATTATCACATTCCAATTGCTATATACACCACCCAATGCAATTATACCTGTAAAGTCTTCATTTAAGTTTATTACACTTGGAGTGATAGTTATATCATCAACGCCATCATTGCTATCATTAATACTTACATTACACTTAGACTTTGAAGAAATAATAATTTTATCACCATCTACTTCTTCAGAAATAGGATTTATTATTGTAACTATTCCGTTTTGCCTGTCATATGTATAATCAGGATCTTCTACAAGCAACAATGTATCAATATACACACTTACATTAGCTGGTAAATCTTTTTCTTCTTCAACTTCAAGTTGTATTTCAACATCAGTAGTATTCAAATCGTATTTTGTAGGGCTTTTTATTGTAAAGTCAGAACCTTCTTCTGCATTAACAGCTTTAGAGTAGTAAACATCGAGGTATTTTTGACCATTATAATTCCAACCACTGCTGAAACTAATAACACTTTCAAGGTTGTTTACAATAATTTTGCTTAAAGAACAGTCGTAAAATACATACTGCCCCATTGTTTTTACACTTTCCGGAATTGTTATTTCTGTTAATTCAGTACAATTATAGAATGCAGAATTACCAATTGTTTCTACACTTTCCGGAATTGTTATTTCTGTTAATCCAGTACAACCAGAAAATGTATACTTATCAATTGTTGTTACACCTTCTGGAATTGTTATTTCTGTTAATCCAGTACAACCAGAAAATGCCGAATCACAAATTGTTGTTACACCATTCGAAATTTTTACCTCTTTAATTGTATCAACATAATCCCTCCAAGGATAATTTGTCATTTCACCTTCGCCTGTAATTGTAAGAACACCATCAGCTAAGTACCACTGTATAGTAGTACCATCACATACTCCATTTGCATACTGTGAAACGGTTATGCTTATATCACCTGTTACCAAATTAGCAGGAATTGTCAATTCTCCTGTTGCTTCATCATATGTATATACATCTTTTTCAAGAGTTGTTTCTCCAACCATAACAGTTTCTGGTTTAACTTTCCACTTTTCATCAGTAGAAGTTATTGTTGTTTTATATTCTTTTCTAATTTGTGCATAATTCGGACAAGCTGTTGAAAATTCATCAGTTGTTACAAGATATAATTCACTATCAGAAATTACAATATCGCCTTTTGTCCATGGGAAATCAGAACCTATTGTAACTTCTCCATCAGCAAATGTATAATATTTACTATCAACAATTTTACCATCCAGATATACATAAACATTTTCTGTATCAATTTTATAGCTTTCTCTGATGCCATATGTCTTGATATAAGACTTTTGGTCATCGCCACTTAAAATAACAACATTCTTATTGTAGTAAACATTAACGCCTTCACCAATTTTATCTAAATCTTTTATCTCTTTTGTATTATTTACAATTATATCCACATTAGTATTAGTAAATTCGTTTGCATTGGAAACATTTGTAACTGTTGATGGAATTATAATAGTTTTTAAGTTTGTATGACCAGATGAAAAATTATCAAGATACACATTTGCTACACCTTCTGTAATAACAACTTTTTCAATCTTTTCTTTATAATTGTCCCAATCCACTCTAGAAACATTTTTCAAAATTTCAAGAACATTATTGCTATAAAATTTCCAACCATCTCTTGCATCAATTTGTTCTCTTACTTCGATTTCAATATCGCCTTTTACAGATTCAGCATTAATTGTTATTGTACACGATGTATTATAATCTCCAGATGTTGAATATTCACTACTTTCAAGCACTTTACCATTAACTTTAACAACATAATTGTTTTCGTCTAATTCTATTGGAGTGTCGCTTTTATTTGGTTTAACTGTTACTGAAAATTTTGTATTTAAATAAGCATAAGTATTTTCAGATATAGTTCCACCTGAAACTGTTAAGCCAACAGGTTCATTTTGTGCATTAGGAACAATAACGATTTTGCTTATATCTTCAGGAATATTCGCATCAGTTGGTATTACAAGACCACCATCTTTAGTATATGTATAAGCAGAAGCAGGGAGAAACTCAGTATTATTATTTTCATATACTAATAAAATGGAAACAGAATCAGCACCACTTATTGTACCATTATATTCTTGCAAATAGCAATAAGCACCATTACCAACAGTATAACTTCCATCAGAAGACTCAACAGGAACAGCATAGATAGCTTTAGCGTAAGTCTTTGATAACACTGCATAAAGATTCAACCCAGTACAAGAAGTTTCAAGTTTGCTTACATATATTTTTTCTAAACTTGAACAGGAAGAAAAAGCATACTCATCAATTGAAGTTAAAGATGCTGGAAGTACTATTTCTTTTAATTTTGAACAACCATAAAAAGCATTAGAACCAATTATTTCCAATTTACTTCCTTCTTCAATTGTTACAGTTGCTAAATTTGAACAGTTATAAAAAGCACGCTCACCAATTTTTGTTACACTTGCAGGAATAGTTATCGCTGTCAATTGTGAACAGTTATAAAAAGTACTATTGCTAATTGTTGTTAACTTGCTTTCTTCTTCAATTGTTACAGTTGCTAAACTTGAACAGTTATTAAAAGCATGCTCACCAATTTTTGTTACACTTGCAGGAATAGTTATCGCTGTCAATGAGTTACAATTTCTAAAAGCATACGCACCAATTGTTTCTAATTTACTTCCTTCTTCAATTGTTACAGTTGCTAAACTTGAACAGTTATCAAAAGCATTATTACCGATTTTTGTTATTCCATTACCGATTACAACAGAAGTAATTTGTTTTTTATAATCATTCCAAGGAATATTATTATCACTATAATCAGTTATATCCCCTGAACCACTTATTGTAAGTGTTCCGGTTGTTTCATCAAAACTCCATATAGCATTATCACCACATTCTCCACCAATGCTTGTTTCTAATGCTACACTTACAGCACCTTTTAAAGTTCCGTTTTTATTTGTAATAGCACTTTCATAGATTTTAAGTGTGTTACTTTCAGAATCATATGAATATCCTGCTTCTTCAAGCTCTGTTTCACCTGTTTTAACTGAAGCAATTCCCTCTACTTTTTGTGTATTACTTGAACCTTCAACCGTTAATTGATAATAATTTCCATTTTCATCTTCTACATACTCAGCTAATACTTTATTTGTTCCAACTGTTACATTAAGATTTGCATTAGCTATTATTGATATATCACTTGTAACAGTTGAAAGTATGTATAGTTTTTTATTAGCAACACTATAATCGTAATCGTCACCACTAAGTGTACTATCCCCCATTTTTACAGTGATTTCTTCTGGAAGAGCAAAATTTTCATCGACTTCAAATGCGAAATATTTATTGCCATTTATTTGTTCTCTGTACTTAATGGGTTCACTGTTATAATCCCAATCTACAATGGTATTTGTTTCATCATACTTTTTACCAGTCAATGTAATATTTTTCAAACCATCAGTATTAACAGCATAAGTTTTTATAACACCTTTTGCTGAAATAACTAATTTACTTACATCAATAGAGTCTACATCTTTAATAGTTACAACGCCTGTTTCAGAATCATAAGTATAGTCGTTATCTTTTCCATCATATGTAACTTTATCAAGAGTTTTCGGAAGATTATAGCCTAAATCTGGTATTAAAGTTACAGTACCACCGTCTGGGTCAGACATAGAAAGATTTACAAGACCATCTTCTGCTATACTTGAAGTATAGAATTTAACTTTTCCTGATACTGAAGCATTAGCACCAATACCATTTTCATCAATACTTATTGCTGTATATCCCATATACATTTCTTCTGATGATGGGTCAATAAATGATTGATCAACAGTTGATGTACCTGCTGCAAAAATATCCATATTATCCTCAACTTCTGAACCAAACCAGAATTTGTTGTTAAGCTTTGATACATCAAGACTTAATAAATAATCAGAATTTTTATCTTTCCATCTTAATTCGTCTATATTATCCTCTGACGAAAATTTATAAGAACCTTTGCTTATTAGACTAATATATTTAGACTCCAATTCAATATCTTCTTTTAGCAAAGTTCCTTCTACCCTTTTACCACTTGAATAAGGGGTTACTATTGCCATATGGTCAAGATTATTTTCTGTACCAACAGCAATATCAGCAAAAGAACCAATATTTATTGGTGTTGATATTGGCTCTGCACTTCTGTTCTGAACGATATATTCAACTTCAACATATTTTCCATTAACATCTGGATTACCATTTGCATCTACTAATCTTAAAATAGTTGTTACATAAATATTCTGTTTAATATTAGTTAAAACCGTTACTTTATGAGTAGCTGAGTTTTCTGTAATTGCCTGAAAATTATCGGTGCTACTTTCTGAGTCTAAAGTCGCTTGATTACAATATTTAGGGTCTATATCAACATAATTTACAAACAAACTAAAGCCTTTAAATTCCGTAGGTGCAGATGAACCACTTGAATTTGAATCATCTTTTATATCAGTATAGTGAATACTTCCGTTAGCACTATGCAAACCAAAGCTACCACTACTGTTATACTTAAAGCCATTGCCTGATTCATTATATTTACCTTCATCATATTCCCAGTCAGCATAGTAAATTTTATTGTCTTCAAAAGTAGTTACATAATTTGTTCCTTCTTCTTCAAGCCAACCCTTAAATACAAGACCTGTTGATGTATCAATAGTTGGATTTAAAGCCTCAATATTATCTGCTTCAAGACCACCTTCACCTACTGTATAACAATATTTTCCATCGCCAGTAAGTCCATTAATGCTCAACGCTCCACCTGTACAATCAAATATTACTCCTGCTGGAACATTTACTTTTGTTGGAGTATCAACGTAACCGTCAAATAAACCGCGTCCCATAAGATACAAAACTCCCCTCGCCAATTTTGGCGAGGGGAAATATTATCAATTATTCCACGGGAGCAGTATCGTACCTGCCGGATTAGAAAACAGGTCGGTCAGATATTTTTC
>JAZKXQ010000071.1:0-1285 GCA_045611725.1 Oscillospiraceae bacterium | reverse complement strand
ATGATAAAGAGAATGTCCCGATGTTACATAGTCAATGCAGTTTTTAAGATATGTATTGTCAGCATCGGATTTTATAACAAATTTTAATATTCCCATAATTCACTTACTGCCTTTCTGATTTCTTCAAGTTTCTGAGCTATAGTATCTATATCAGTTTGTTTTTCATAGACTTCCTCAGCAAATTTAAGACATTGTTCTGTAATATCCTCAATTTTGCATAGATATACTGGTTTAATGGAATCAGAATCATTATTTAGTGCTGATTCAATCATATACCTGCTGAAGTTCATATTTTTCTGTTTGGCTCTTTCTGAAATTATTCTGTTTTCATCAGGAGATAATTTCATAGATTTGCTTATAACTTTCTTTTCATTTTCTTTGAGTGATGACATTGAAATGTCCTCCTTTATAAATTTATAGTAACCTATATGTATTATAAGAATGTATATAATATATCTATATATTGTATATATGTATATCTGTTAGTGTTATATCAGTATGTATATATTATATTATTAGATATTATTTGCAAGTCTAAGGAATAGTATTACCTTAGACTTTAAGCTTTTTCATATAGATTTAATTATATGTTATATGTGGTATTACTTTTTACTATGAAAAACAAAATGAGTACAAACAGAATTTTTGTTTGTACTCATTAAATATTATTTTTTAATTTATAATTTTTATCTGGCTTCTTTTAATCTGCAAAGTTTTTCTTCTTCCTGTTCGATAACCTGTTCTATAAACTGTTCTACTTTTCCTTTACCACGTTCACTGAGATGAGAAAATTTTTTTATAAGTTCAAGTTCATCTTCTTGCAAATTAATATTGTTTATACATTTTGAACAGTTGGTTCTTCCAGCTATATAATCAATACTTACATTGTAATAATCAGCTATTAATACTGCAAAATCAAGTGGAACAGTATGTTTTCCCTGTTCATAGTTTGTATAAGTTGTTTTATGCATATAAAGTTCTTTACAAAGTTTTTCTTGTGTTAAATCTCTGTCTTCACGCAAATCACGAATACGATGGTAATGTTTCAAAATTCATATCCTCCTTTATATTACTTAATAGCTGAATTATAGCATATGTTTATAAATTAACTTGACTATTTACAATATTTATGGTATTATTATTCTCTGAAATACAACAAACGTTGTATTTATAAAAATAAAAAATTTTTTTCAGAAAAAATGAACTTTTTTAAGTTTTAATGTATCTTATATTATGTGGGGATAAAAATTTCCTTTATTTTTTCAATAATATTACTGATAATTTT
>JAZKXQ010000070.1:0-5586 GCA_045611725.1 Oscillospiraceae bacterium | reverse complement strand
GAAGAAAAAGGTATAGGTAGACCAAGTACTTATGCTCCTACAATAACAACAATTACTGCAAGACATTATGTTGAACGTGATGGAAAACAGCTTATGCCTACATTGCTCGGTGAAGTAGTTACAGATGTTATGAAACAGCATTTTAAACATATTGTAGACGCTAAATTCACTGCAAAGATGGAATCTGACCTTGATGCAGTTGAAAATGGTGGAAAAGACTGGCACGAAATGTTAGAGGATTTCTATGAGGATTTCTCTGCTACTCTTGCAAAGGCTGAAAAGGTTATGGAGGGCAAAAGAGTTAAAGTTCCAGATGAAAAAACAGACGTTGTATGCGATGTATGTGGCAAAATGATGGTTATTAAAATAGGAAGATTCGGAAAATTCCTTGCTTGTTCAGGCTTTCCGGAATGTGAAAATACAAAGAAGATTGTACAGGCTACAAAGGGAGTATGTCCTCTCTGTAACAGCGTAGTTATAGCTAAGAAATCAAAGAAAGGCAGAAATTTCTTTGGCTGTGAATCATATCCCGAATGTAATTTTATGACCTGGAATACTCCTATTGAAGATAAATGCCCTAAATGTGGTTCATCTCTTTTCAAAAAAGGTGGAAAAGCAGGTAAGATACTCTGTGAAAAGCCAGAATGTGGCTATGAGAGAGGACTTTAATTTATGGTTAAGGTTATAGGTGGAGGTCTTGCAGGTTGCGAGGCTGTATGGCAACTTGCAAACAGAGGAATACAGACTGAATTATATGAGATGAAGCCTGTTAAATATACTCCAGCACATCATTATAAAGGTCTTGCCGAGCTTGTATGCTCCAATTCCCTTAAAGCTGCTCGTTTCGATTCAGCAGCAGGACTTCTTAAATATGAAATGAAAAAAATGGGTTCTCTTGTAGTTGAATGTGCCGAGGCTACCTCCGTAGAAGCTGGTGGAGCTTTGGCTGTTGACAGAGAAAAATTTTCTGATATGATTACAGAGAAGATAAATTCCCATAAGAATATAAAAGTTATAAGTGAGGAAGTTACTGAAATTCCTGACGGAAATGTTATAATTGCTACAGGTCCTCTTACTTCGGACGGTCTTGCAAAAAGTATTTCTGAAATATGTGGTGATTATCTCAGTTTCTTTGATGCAGCATCTCCAATAGTTACATTTGACAGTCTTGATAAAGAACTTGTTTTCTTTGCGTCAAGATATGACAGAGGGGACGCTGATTATATAAATTGTCCTATGAATAAGGAAGAATATCTTGAATTTTATAATGCTCTTATAAATGCTGAAAGTGCCGAACTTAAAGAATTTGACAAGAAGTCTTTCAAGGTTTATGAAGGCTGTATGCCGATTGAAGTCCTTGCAAAACGTGGAGAAGATACAATGCGTTTCGGACCTTTAAAGCCTGTTGGACTTATTGATAAACGTACGGGAAAACGTCCTTATGCAGTAGTTCAGCTAAGAAAAGAAAATCGAGAGGGAACTCTTTATAATCTTGTAGGATTTCAGACAAATCTTAAATTCGGAGAACAGAAAAGAGTATTCTCAAAAATTACAGGTCTTGAAAATGCTGAATTTGTAAGATACGGAGTAATGCACAGAAATTCATTTATAAACAGTCCAAAACTTTTAAATGCTGATTATTCTTTCAAAACCCGTGAAAATCTTTTCTTTGCAGGACAAATAACAGGTGTTGAAGGATATATTGAATCAGCTATGAGTGGTATTCTTGCAGGTATAAATATGGCAGGGCGAATTAATGGAAAATCTCCTTTAATACTTCCAAGGGATACAATGTCTGGAGCTTTGACAGCTTATATAAGCGATGAATACAACGGAGATAATTTTCAGCCTATGGGTTGCAATATGGGAATACTTCCTGAACTTTCGGAAAGAATAAAGGATAAAAAACTTAAATATCAGGCATACGCTGAAAGAGCTGTAAAATCTCTTGAAAATGTGCTTGATGAGTATGAAAATAAATAATGGTTTACAATCATTTCTATTTTAATCGGAATTTTTACAACATTTATCGGGAGGTTCTATGAATATAATAGTTGATGCTTTCGGTGGCGACAATGCTCCTCTTGCCGTTATTCAGGGCAGTGCAGAGGCAGTACAGAAACTCGGAGTAAAAGTTACTCTTACAGGAAATGAAAAAATTATAAAGGAAACTGCTCAAAAAAATAATATAAGTCTTGATGGAATTGATATAATTCATTCCGAATCAGTTATAGATATTCAAGAAGAACCATCGGAAATTTTAAAAAGTCGTTCTGATTGTTCTATGGCAATAGGACTTAAACAGCTTAATGAGGGTGGAGGAGATGCTTTTGTATCTGCTGGAAGTACAGGTGCTTTGGTAGTAGGTGCAACATTTATTGCAAAAAGAATTAAAGGTATAAAGCGACCTGCACTTGCTCCTGTTATGCCTTCCGATAAAGGTTATTTTATGCTCCTTGACGGTGGTGCGAATGTTGATTGCCGTCCTGAAATGCTCGTTCAGTTTGCTGCAATGGGCAGTGCTTATATGGAGAGCGTTATGGACATCAGTAAGCCTAAAATAGGACTTGTTAATGTAGGTTCAGAGGATTCAAAGGGCAGGGAGATTGAACTTGAAGTTTATTCAAAGCTTTCAGCCTCAAGCCTTAATTTCAAGGGAAATATAGAGGCAAGAGAAATTCCTGACGGAAATTTTGATGTTATAATTACTGATGGTTTTACAGGGAATGTTATACTTAAACTTTATGAGGGAATGGGGAGCTATTTCGGACATACTTTAAAGGGTATGCTCAAAAGTGGTATAAAATCAAAAATAGCTGCATTCCTTATTCTTGACAAGGTTAATCTTTTCAAGAAAAAACTTGATTACTCGGAAGTCGGAGGAGCTGTTCTTATGGGAATTTCAAAGCCTGTAATAAAGGCTCACGGAAGCTCTGATGCAAAGGCATTCTATAATGCTATAAGACAGGCTAAAAAATGCGTTGACGGAAAAGTAATTGATAAAATCAAAGAAAGTCTTTCAAATCTGAAGGAGTAGTTTTATATGGAAAAATTTGATATATCTGAGTTTGAGAAAATTCTGGAATATACTTTTAAGAATAAAAATCTTATAAAGGAAGCATTGGCACATTCTTCATATGCAAATGAAAATAAAAAGAACAGACGCAGTAATGAACGACTTGAATTTTTAGGTGACAGCGTTCTTTCGATAGTTGTTTCACAGTATCTTTTTGAACATTTCAGACATCTCCCGGAAGGAGAGCTTACAAAAATAAGAGCAGCTCTTGTATGTGAAAAATCATTGCATATTTTTGCTAAACAGATAAATCTCGGAGATTATATATATCTCGGAAAAGGCGAGGAAAATACAGGAGGCAGAGAACGTCCTTCAATTCTTGCAGACGCTTTTGAAGCCGTTATAGCTGCCATATATCTTGATGGTGGTCTTGAATCAGCAAGAAAATATATCTTAAGATTTATACCAAATGATATAGACGAAAGAAAGAAAAATATAAATTTCAATGACTATAAAACAATTCTTCAGGAGGTAATTCAGAAAAATCCCGAAGAAAAAATAGAATACAATCTTGTAGGTGAAAGTGGCCCTGACCATAATAAAGCATTTGCCGTTCAGGTATGCCTTAATTCCAATGTTATCGGAACAGGTACGGGTAAAAGCAAGAAAGAGGCTGAACAGATGGCTGCAAAGGAAGCTCTGGAGTTAATGGGTTATGGCTCATAAGAATATATCAATATTCATTCCTCATCAGGGCTGTCCGAATATGTGCAGTTTCTGTAATCAGAAAAAAATAAGTGGTACTGAAAATCCTCCGTCAGTCGATGAAGTATATGAAATATGCAAAAACCAGTTTGAAAATATGAAAGACAGAAACAATACACAGATTGCTTTTTTCGGTGGGAGTTTTACTGCTATTGACTATAATTATATGGTTTCCCTGCTTGAAACAGTTCAGCCTTTTATATGCAAAGATGGGTTTGACGGAATAAGAATTTCCACACGTCCGGATTGTATAGACAATGACATTCTTGATTTGCTTGAAGAATATAATGTAAAAGCTATTGAACTTGGCTGTCAGAGTCTTGATGATGAAGTCCTTTCAATGAATGACAGAGGACATAGTACATATGATGTGTTTAATGCAGTAAAGCTTATAAGGAGTTACAGTTTTGAGCTCGGACTTCAGATGATGACAGGACTTTATGGTTCATCTTATGAAAAAGATATTGAAACAGCTAAGACAATATGCAGTTTAAAGCCTGATACTGTAAGAATATACCCTGTAGTTATCCTTAAAAATACATTGCTTGATGAACTTTTCAGCAAGGGGATATATATAACTCAGTCAATGGATTATATGATTGACTTGTGTTCTGAAATTATGATGATGTTTGCTAAAAATAATATAAAAATCATAAAATGCGGACTTCATTCTTCCGAAACAGTTGAGGAGGATATGACAGGCGGTTATTATCACCCTGCATTCAGAGAATTATGTGAGAGCAGAATTTTCAGAAAAGGTCTTGAAAAAATTCTTACCCATTCAGAATATACTGATTTCGATATTTATGTTTCATCGAAAAATATAAGCCGTGCTATAGGTCAGAAACGCTGTAATATATTATGGTTTGAAAAGCTTGGAATAAATATTTCAGTTAAGCAGGATATTTCTATGAAATCCGATGATTTTTCTTTCAGAATTGTCAGAAGGGAGCAGAAATGCATTTAAAATCTCTTGAAATTCACGGCTTTAAATCCTTTCCCGATAAAATAAAGCTTAATTTTGATAAGGGAATTACTGCCGTTGTAGGTCCTAACGGAAGTGGTAAAAGCAATATAGGTGACGCTATGCGTTGGGTTCTTGGAGAACAGTCTACAAAAACTCTCCGAGGAAACAAGATGGAGGACGTTATATTTTCGGGAACTGCTTCAAGAAAGCCTGTGGGATTTGCCTCTGTTACCCTTTCAATAGATAATTCAAATCACGAGTTTGACGTTGATGGCGATGAAGTTGTCGTTATGCGTAAGCTTTACCGAAGTGGTGAGAGTGAATATAAAATAAATGGCAAAAATGCAAGGCTTAAAGATATTAATGAGCTTTTTATGGATACAGGTCTTGGGCGTGACGGCTATTCAATTATCGGGCAGGGAAGAATTGCAGAGATTGTTTCTGCGAAAAGTAATGAAAGACGTGATATATTTGAAGAAGCTGCAGGTATTTCAAAATTCAGATATAAAAAATCCGAGGCTGAAAAGAAACTTGCTCAGGCTCAGGATAATCTTTTAAGACTTCAGGACGTTGTTTCAGAACTTGAAGCAAGAATAAATCCTCTTAAAATACAGGCTGAAAAGGCTAAACAGTTTATAGCTCTTGCAGAAGAAAGAAAAAACATTGAAATATCTGTATGGATTGCAAAGCTGTCGGATTTAAAAAAATCCATTGAAGAAGCTGAAAATAAACTTCTTATATGCCGTTCACAGTATGAATCTGCTGAACACGATACAGAAGAATATGAATTCAAACGCAGACAATGTGATGTTCTTATCCGTGAATGTTCCGAAAAAAC
>JAZKXQ010000069.1:0-6506 GCA_045611725.1 Oscillospiraceae bacterium | reverse complement strand
ACAATAAACGGTGAACGTGTAAAAGGTGGTACTGTAATTAATCTCAAGGCAGGAGAAGTTCTTGGAGTAAAATATACAGATAATTATGGTCAGTCAAATGAACAGACTTATTATTATAATAATGAAGATGAAACAGAAACTGATGAAACAACAAAAGCTCCTGTATGGACTACAAAACCATCTGCAACAACAAAAGCACCAGTAGCAACTACACAAGCTCCTGCAACAACGAAAGCACCTACACCAACTACAAAAGCACCGGTAGCGACTACACAAGCTCCTGTGGCAACAGAACAACCTGCTGTTACTGAACCACCTGCTGTAACTCAGGCTCCGGAAGTTCAGCCACCAGCTGAAGATAATGGTGGTAATGAAGTAGTTGAAAATGCTGAATAATATCAATAGCGATTGTATCTTTTATGATGCAGTCGCTTTTTGAAAATAAGGAGATTTTTATGAGAAATACATTCAGTGCATTGAATATTGCACATAAGATTATAAAAGAAAATGTAAAAAATGGCGATATATGTATTGACGCTACTGCCGGAAGGGGAAATGATACAGCATTGCTTTGCAGTCTTGCAGGGGAAACAGGAAAGGTAATTGCTTTTGATATTCAGAAAGAAGCTGTGGAAAGTACAGAAAATCTTCTTAAATCAAAAAAATACAATAATTATGAAATATATCTTGAAAGTCATACTGAAATGGATAAATATGCTGAAAAAAATTCAGTATGCTGTATAACCTTTAATTTCGGTTGGCTTCCCTGTGGTGACCATAGCATATGTACTCATTCAGATACAAGTATCAGGGCAATTGAAAAAGGTCTTGACCTCCTTAAAGATGGAGGAATAATGAGTCTTTGCATATATTATGGAAAAGATACAGGATTTGATGAAAAAAATGCAATTCTTGAATATCTTAAAACTTTGGATAGTCATAAATATACAGTAATAGTAAGCGAATTTTCAAACCGTCCGAATTGTCCTCCTATACCTGCATTTATAATAAAAGGAATTTAATGGTATATCGTAAAATTTTATAAAATTTTTTTAAAATTATTTCAAATCTACTTTACATAAACAAGAATTTAGTGTAAAATATAAAGAGTTAATATTATTGAAAGGTGTGTTGTTATGAAAGTTACTGAACCGAAATATAAAAGAATACTTCTCAAATTAAGTGGTGAAGCTCTTGCAGGTGACAAGAAAACAGGTCTTGATTATAATGTTATGACTGATATATGCAAAAGCATTAAAAAATGCTATGATGCAGGTATTGAGATTGGTATAGTTGTAGGTGGAGGAAACTTCTGGAGAGGTCGTTCAAGTGGTGCTATGGACAGAACAAGAGCTGACCATATGGGTATGCTTGCAACTGCAATGAATGCTCTTGCTATCGCAGATGTTCTTGAATCCCTCGGAGTTGATGTAAGAGTTCAGACTGCTATAAATATGCAACAGATTGCAGAACCTTACATAAGAAACAGAGCTGTAAGACATTTTGAAAAGCATAGAGTTGTTATATTCGGCTGTGGTACGGGAAATCCATTCTTCTCAACAGATTCAGCAGCAGCTCTCCGTGCAGCTGAAATAGAAGCAGATATTCTTATGAAGGCTACTATGGTTGATGGCGTTTATAATAAAGACCCTCATAAATATGATGACGCTGTAAAATTTGATGAGCTTACTTTTACTCAGATGCTTTCTGATAATCTTGCAGTTCTTGATGGAACAGCAGCTACTCTGTGCAGAGAAAATAATATCCCTATTCTTGTGTTCAATCTCAACAGACCAGATAATATATTTGATGCCTCTATGGGTAAAGTAGTAGGCACTACAGTTAAGGAGGATTAATTATAATGAAAGAACAGATTAAAAATTGTAAGGAAAAAATGCAGAAGACTCTTAACAGTCTTGACAGAGAATTTAAATCAGTAAAGGCAGGACGTGCAAATCCAAGCGTGATCGACAGAGTAACTGTTGATTATTATGGCACTCCTACTCCTGTAAATCAGATGGCTGCGATTTCAGTTGCAGAAGCAAGAATACTCGTTGTTCAGCCGTGGGATATTTCAACTCTCAATCCTATCGAAAAGGCTATCCAGAAAGCTGACATCGGAATAAATCCTACAAATGACGGTAAAGTTATAAGACTTGTATTTCCACAGCTTACAGAAGAAAAGCGTAAGGAACTCTGCAAGGATATAAAGAAAATGGGCGAAGAAGCTAAGGTTGCTGTACGTTCTGCAAGACGTGATACAATAGATAAGCTTAAAACTATGAAGAAAAATTCAGAACTTACTGAAGATGAACTCAAGAATGGTGAAAAGGACGTTCAGAAAATAACTGATAATTTCTGTGCTGAAGTTGATTCAATGGTTTCAGCAAAGGAAAAGGAAATTATGTCAATCTGATAGATTACAATCTTTTTATCTGGCAAGGAGAAATTTATGGCTTTAAATAAAAATAAAAAATCTGCTGTCAGACCCGAAACTCTTCCACGACATATCGGTTTTATTATGGACGGTAATGGAAGATGGGCTAAAAAACGTTTCCTGCCGAGATATGCAGGTCATATCGAGGGTGCTAAAACATTCAGAAAAATTTTAAGATACTGTGGTAATGCAGGTATAGAATGTGTTTCATTCTACGCTTTTTCAACTGAAAACTGGAAACGTTCTTCTGTGGAAGTTAATGCTATAATGAAGCTTTTCAATGAATACCTCGATGATGTAAGCGAAATTTTCGATGAACAGATAAGGGTAATATTTCTTGGCGATAAATCGGCATTAAGTGATATGTTGAGGAATAAAATGTTAAAGCTTGAAAATGATACAAAAGACTTCAAAAGAATGACTCTCCTTCTGGCGATAAACTATGGTGGACGTGATGAAATTGTTCACGCTACAAAGCTTATTGCTGAAAAAGTAAAAAGAAATGAAATTTCTCCTGAAGATATTACAGAAGAATATTTTGAAAAATTCCTTTACACTGCTGGTATGCCAGATGTAGACCTTCTGATACGCCCAAGCGGTGAACTGCGTCTTTCAAATTACCTTATATGGCAGACAGCTTATGCAGAATATTATTTTACAGATGTCTTGTGGCCTGATTTCAATACTGACAACCTTGATAATGCTTTACTGGAATTTGCCAAAAGAGGCAGACGTTTTGGAGGTGTATAAGCTTTGAAAACACGACTTATTACATCGGCTGTGGGTATAGTTATCGGTATAACCGTAATTATGCTCTCTCATACAATATTGCTTAATTTTTCTGTTGCAGCTATAACAGTAATAATGCTTCACGAACTTTTCGGTGCAGCAAAATGCAATAATTCAAAGGTTATGATGGCTGTATGCTATATTTTCGCTTTATTCAATCCGTTTTCATATTTCTTTGAATCACTCGCTGTATACAGGGGAGCTGTTGCAATAGTCGGTGTAATGATTATGTTCGGGTCATATATAAATGGTCATAAAGAGCTTAAATTTGAAAATGTTTTCTTTATGATTTGTTCAACTGCACTTATCACATATTCTATGGGTGCTATTATAGAACTGAGAACTGATAGTATTTTTGGAAACTATCTTATTATTATATCTCTCTGTGGTGCGTGGATTGCTGATTCAGGTGCATATTTTGCAGGTACATTCCTCGGAAAACATAAATTATGCCCTGAAATAAGCCCTAAAAAAACTGTTGAGGGATTTATAGGCGGAGTTCTTGTAAATGGTATATTTTTTGTCGTTTACAGTATGATATATCATAAGATAAGATTTCCGGAATATGTTGATATGGTTCTGTATTTTGATTATGTAAAACTCTTTATTCTTGGAATACTCTGTGCGGTTATAGGTACTCTTGGCGACCTTACAGCCTCGATAATAAAAAGGCAGTGCAATATTAAGGATTATGGCAAAATTATGCCTGGTCACGGTGGTCTGCTCGACAGATTTGACAGCGTCCTTTTTGTAGTTCCTTTTGTATATACCTACGTAAATGCTGTAGGTTTTCTTAAATAATTAAAAAATAATTTCTAAAGGGAGCTGAATTGATTTTTTATTTGTTTCAGCTCCTTTGTAATTCCCGAAAAAATAATTCACAGGAGATTTTTTTATTATGAAAACTTTGTCAATTCTTGGTTCTACAGGTTCAATAGGAACTCAGGCACTTGATGTTGCCGAAAAGCATAATTTCAAAGTTACTGCTCTTGCTGCTCATAGCAATATTAAAACTCTTGAAAATCAGACAAGAAAATTTAATCCAGAAACTGTATGTATTTTCAATGAAGAAAAATATTCAGAATTGAAATCAGCACTTGCTGATACAAATGCAAAAATTCTTTGTGGTATGGACGGTCTTTGTGAAATTGCATCATCAAAAAAAGCTGAAATAATGCTTAATTCAGTTGTAGGAATGGTAGGACTTCTTCCAACTCTTACAGCTATACAGAACGGAACAGATGTTGCTCTTGCCAATAAGGAAACTTTAGTTGCAGGAGGTAAGCTTGTAATAGATTCTGCCCGTGAAAAAGGCGTTCAGATTTTTCCAGTAGATAGTGAACATTCAGCCATTTTCCAGTGCCTTCAGGGAAATAATCCAAAACAGCTGAAAAAAATAATTCTTACAGCTTCGGGTGGTCCTTTTTTCAATAAAAAACGTGATGAATTAAGCAATGTAACAGTTGCTCAGGCATTAAATCACCCAAACTGGAGTATGGGAAATAAAATTACTATTGATTCTTCAACTCTTATGAATAAGGGGCTTGAATTTATAGAGGCAAAATGGCTTTTCGACCTCGAACCAGAACAGATTGAAATTGTAGTTCATCGTCAGAGTGTTGTCCATTCGGCCGTACAGTATAATGATAATTCAGTAATAGCACAGCTTGGAGTTCCTGATATGAAAATTCCTATCCAGTATGCACTTTTATATCCAGAACGCCTTGAATGTGATGTAAAGGAGTTATCTCTTACGGATTATTCAAACCTTACCTTTGAAAAACCAGATTATGATACCTTTGAATGTCTTTCAGCCTGTATAAAAGCTGTATCAATGGGTGGTGCTTATCCTTGTATAGCAAATGCAGTAAATGAAGTTGCAGTTCAGAAATTCCTTGATGGAAAAATAAGCTTTTTGAGAATAGGAGAAATAGTTTCAAAATCTATTGAATATTTTGAATATTCTGAAATAAATTCATATGAAGACGTTATAAAGGCTGATAGTCTGGCAAGAGAATTTGCTGAACAGAATGCATAACTATTGTCTGAAAATACATAATTATTTATATAGAAAAGGAGAGGTTAAATGGTTATAAAGATACTTGTTGCAGTTCTGATTTTTGGTATTCTTGTTGCAATTCACGAGGCAGGACATTTTACTGTTGCTAAACTTTGTGGTATACAGGTAAATGAATTTGCTATCGGTATGGGTCCAAGACTTTTTAAATTTACCAAAGGGGAAACTACTTATTCATTACGTCTTTTTCCCGTAGGAGGCTTCTGTGCTATGGAGGGAGAGGACGAACAATCCAATAATGAACGAGCATTGAATAATAAGCCTGTTATTCAGCGAATGGCTGTTATGGTTGCAGGTGCTTTTATGAATCTTCTTCTTGGATTTATTCTTGTAATTGTGACAACTTCTATGATGGAAAAAATTCCTATGCTTACCATTCACGATTTCAAGCCCAATGCATCAAGTCAGCAGTGTGGACTTCAGAAAGGCGATAAGATTATAGAAATAAATGGTATGCATATTCTTACTGATTCGGATATGGCATATAAAATTTCAAATACAAAAGAAAATAATTTTGATTTAACTGTTATAAGAGATGGAAAAAAAGTTATTCTTGAAGATGTTGAATTTTATTATCAGTATCAGTATTATCCCGATGATGAAACAGGCTCATATGTTATAGTTGATAATCCCGAAGAATATACAGGGGATAAGGAATTGCAGACAGCTGAAAGCCGTTTCGATTTTTATGTTGATTCTTCTGAAACAGGTTTCTGGAATGTGTTTTCATATTCTGTAAAGGAAACCGTTTCAATAGGCAAACTTATATGGATTTCTCTTATAGATATTTTACAGGGCAAATATGGAATTTCTGATATGTCAGGCCCTGTGGGACTTGCAACAGCTATCGGTCAGGCTACAACTCTCGGAATGGATTATCTTCTTAATCTTGTAACATTTATAACTATAAATCTTGGAATATTCAATCTTCTTCCATTACCAGCACTTGACGGAGGTCGTGTTGTATTTTTAATTATTGAGGCAATACGCAAAAAGCCTATTTCTCCCGAAAAAGAAGGTATGATTCATTTTATAGGTCTTACATTCTTTATGCTTCTTTCAATTGTTGTAACTTTCAGCGATATAAAAAAACTTTTTTAAATAAAAGGATTTCGGAGACAATATGACAGGGAGAAGTTTATTCCTTGACTTCAAATGCTGATAGTGGTATAATTAATACAAGAGGAAGTAGTAATATGAGTA
>JAZKXQ010000068.1:0-9768 GCA_045611725.1 Oscillospiraceae bacterium | reverse complement strand
TAGCCTTATTCCAGATTTCAATTACTCTCTTTGATTTTTCATTTGCTGAGATATAACCATAATCGTACTGATTTGTAACTGTTGCAATCTTGTTATCCGCCTCTGCAAGTATATCCTTTTTCTGTGGAGGAATTACTGCATCGCATACAGCAACTGTAATTGCAGCTCTTGTTGAATATTTAAATCCTAAAGCCTTAACCTTGTCAAGAACTTCAGAAGTAGTTGTTGTACCGTGTATTCTGATACATCTTTCTATAATATCAGAAAGCTGTTTTTTGCCTACGAGGAATGAAACTTCGAGGTCAAACTGCTTTTCGGAATTTGTTCTGTCAACATATCCAAGATTCTGAGGAATATTTTCATTGAATATAAGACGACCAACTGTACAGTCAATAATCTTTGAAACTTTTCTTCCTCCGATGTCCTTTGTAACTCTTACCTTTATAGCTGCGTGAAGTGAAACAGCCTTTTCATTATATGCCATAAGAGCTTCATTAACATCTTTGAAAATCTTACCTTCTCCAACTTCGCCTTCTTTAAGCATTGTAAGATAGTATGAACCGAGAACCATATCCTGTGTAGGAACGGCAACAGGACGACCATCTGAAGGCTTTAAGAGGTTATTCGCTGCAAGCATAAGGAATCTTGCCTCTGCCTGAGCCTCTGCTGAAAGAGGAAGATGCACAGCCATCTGGTCACCGTCAAAGTCAGCGTTGTAAGCTGTACATACGAGAGGGTGAAGTTTTAAAGCTCTGCCTTCTACGAGAACAGGTTCAAATGCCTGAATACCAAGTCTGTGAAGTGTGGGGGCTCTGTTGAGGAGTACAGGGTGGTCCTTGATAACATTTTCGAGAGCGTCCCATACTTCTGTAGATGCTCTGTCAACCATCTTTCTTGCACTCTTTATATTAGCCATAACCTTTGTATCAACAAGTCTTTTGAGAACGAAAGGCTTAAAGAGTTCGAGAGCCATTTCCTTTGGAAGACCACACTGATACATTTTAAGTTCAGGACCTACAACGATAACTGAACGTCCTGAGTAGTCAACACGCTTACCGAGAAGGTTCTGTCTGAAACGACCCTGTTTACCCTTGAGCATATCTGAAAGTGATTTCAAAGCTCTGTTATTAGGGCCTGTAACAGGTCTGCCGTGTCTGCCGTTGTCGATAAGAGCATCAACAGCTTCCTGGAGCATACGCTTTTCATTTCTTATAATGATGTCAGGAGCTTCAAGAGTCAACATTCTTCTAAGACGGTTGTTTCTATTGATAACACGTCTGTAAAGGTCGTTGAGGTCGGAAGTTGCATAACGTCCACCATCGAGCTGAACCATAGGTCTTATATCCGGAGGAATAACAGGGATAGCATTTAAAACCATCCACGAAGGCTTGTTAGCCTTTTTGAAATTCTCTCCGCCTGAAAGTCTGAAAGCCTCAATTATTTCAAGTCTTTTGAGGAGTTTTATTTTCTTCTGACCAGAAGGAAGTCCTTTAAGTTCTTCCTTGAGTTCATTTGAAGTCCATCTTAAATTATCTATCCAGTTTTCCTTTTTAAGTTCAGGAAATTCTGTATTTTCAGGATTGAAAACAGAATCAAAAAGTTCTTCAAGATATTTTGAGCCTGTCTTTACAGTAATTGGAATACCTTTGAGTTCGTCCTGTTCTCTGTTGTATCTGAGGACTTTTTCTCTGTATTCAGAACGCTTTACAATCTGTCCAGGAGTATACTCTGTATTTTCAGCGTTATCATCAATAACAAAAAGTCTTTCACAAAGGAAATCTCTTATATCAGTTTCAGTCATATTAAGGACTCTTGAAAACTGAGTAATATATTTTCTTATAAATTCGTCATAGCGTTCAGGGTCATATTCTTCAAGGAGCTTCTGAACAGCTTCAGCACCCATATCAGCATAGAAATCATCATATCCGTATTTTTCACAGGCTTCCATATATTCCTTTTCGGTAAGGAGCTGTTTTTTAAGATATTCTGTTGCATTGCCCGAGTCTATAACGATATATTTTGTAAAATAAAGGACTTCTTCAAGGCGTTTCTGAGAAACTTCAAGAACCTGTCCTATTCTTGAAGGAGTACCTTTGAAGTACCATATATGTGAAACGGGAGCAGCAAGTTCAATATGTCCCATTCTTTCACGTCTTACTTTTGCTCTTGTAACTTCAACGCCACATCTGTCGCATATTTTACCTTTGAAACGGATTTTCTTGAATTTTCCACAATGACATTCCCAGTCCTTGGTAGGCCCGAAAATTCTTTCACAGAACAAGCCGTCACGTTCTGGCTTCTGAGTTCTGTAATTTATTGTTTCAGGTCTTTCAACGACACCGTATGACCATTTTCTAATCTGTTCGGGTGATGCAAGACCAATCTTAATGGATTCAAATACATTAAATTCCAAATTATTATCCTCCTGTATCGTTATAAGGAAAGTCTGCGAATATGTACAGCAGTGCTGTCCATATCGCAGAAACTGCCCCTTTTACATATCATCTTCTTCTGAATAATCTGCGTCAAAGCTGAAATCGAGGTCTGAAGAATCATCATAATCCATATCATCTTCATCAGCTATTGTGCTTTCTGTTCCATCGAGCATATAGCCGTCACCTTCGATGTCTTCGCTTTGATATTCAACATTTTCCTCACTGTTGAAATCATCGCCTGAACTTACAGGCTGAGGAATAATGTCATCATCTTCTTCAAAAGTCTGCTTGAGGTCTATTTCATTCTTATCAATATCAAGCACCTTGACATCAAGACCAAGTGACTGGAGTTCCTTGATAAGAACCTTGAATGATTCAGGAATACCAGGTTTAGGAACATTCTGACCCTTTACGATAGCCTCATAAGTATTTACACGACCAACTGTATCGTCAGATTTAACTGTAAGAATTTCCTGAAGGGTATAAGCCGCACCATAAGCTTCGAGAGCCCAAACTTCCATTTCTCCGAATCTCTGACCACCAAACTGAGCCTTACCGCCGAGAGGCTGCTGGGTAACAAGAGAATAAGGACCTACGGAACGTGCGTGAATTTTATCATCAACGAGGTGATGAAGTTTGAGGTAATACATATAGCCGACAGTAACTCTGTTATCGAACTGTTCACCTGTACGACCATCATAAAGAACAGTCTTTCCGTCCTCGTCCATACCTGCGGCTCTGAAACAAGCTCTGATGTCATCTTCGTGAGCACCATCGAATACAGGAGTCATTATCTTCCAGCCGAGAGCCTTTGCAGCCATACCGAGATGAACTTCAAGAACCTGTCCGATATTCATACGAGAAGGTACACCGAGAGGGTTAAGAACGATGTCAAGAGGAGTACCGTCTGGAAGGAACGGCATATCTTCCTGTGGAAGTATTCTTGAAACGACACCCTTGTTTCCGTGACGACCAGCCATCTTGTCACCAACTGAAATTTTTCTCTTCTGGGCAATATAGCATCTTACGAGCATATTTACTCCAGGGCTGAGTTCATCGCAGTTTTCTCTTGTGAATATCTTTACGTCAACGATTACACCAGCTTCGCCGTGAGGAACTTTAAGAGAATTATCACGTACTTCTCTCGCCTTTTCGCCGAAAATAGCTCTGAGATGTCTTTCTTCGGCTGTCAGTTCAGTTTCACCCTTAGGAGTAACCTTTCCGACAAGAATATCACCAGCGTGAACTTCAGCACCGATACGGATAATACCATTTTCGTCCAAATCTTTAAGAGCGTCCTCGCCCACGTTTGGAATATCTCTTGTAATTTCTTCTGGGCCGAGCTTTGTATCTCTTGCCTCTATTTCATATTCTTCTATATGGATTGATGTATAAACATCATCACGAACAAGCTTTTCGTTAAGAAGTACAGCGTCTTCATAGTTATAGCCTTCCCAGGTCATAAAGCCTATGAGAGCATTTTTACCGAGTGAAATTTCACCATTTGAAGTTGCAGGGCCGTCAGCAAGAACCTGACCCACAGTAACTTTCTCGCCCACATCAACGATAGGACGCTGATTAACGCAAGTACCCTGGTTTGAACGCTTGAATTTTGTAAGCTTGTATTTATGTTCAACGCCTGTTTCATCTTTTACGAATATTTCATCAGCTGAAACAACTGAAACAGTACCTGAATGTTTTGAAACAACGCATACTCCGGAGTCAACAGCAGCCTTGTATTCCTTACCTGTACCTACGATAGGACTTTCTGTTTTAAGGAGAGGAACAGCCTGTCTCTGCATATTTGAACCCATAAGAGCTCTGTTTGCGTCATCGTTTTCAAGGAATGGAATCATCGCAGTAGCAACTGAAACAACCATCTTAGGAGAAACGTCCATATAATCAACGAGTTCTCTTTCACATTCAAGAATTTTTTCACGGTAACGTGCAGTAACTCTTGGATTTGCGAATTTTCCGTCTTCTGTAAGAGGTTCGTTAGCCTGAGCAACGATATAATTGTCCTCAACATCAGCAGTCATATAAACAACTTCTGTTGTTACAACGCCTGTTTCCTTATTAACTTTTCTGTAAGGAGCTTCAATAAAGCCATACTCATTAATTCTTGCGAATGTTGCAAGATATGAGATAAGACCGATATTAGGACCTTCAGGAGTTTCAATAGGACACATTCTTCCGTAATGTGAATAATGAACGTCACGAACTTCAAATCCGGCTCTGTCTCTTGAAAGACCTCCAGGGCCGAGAGCTGAAAGACGTCTTTTATGAGTAAGTTCTGCAAGAGGATTTGTCTGGTCCATAAACTGTGAAAGTGGTGATGAACCGAAAAATTCCTTGATTGCAGCAGTAATAGGTCTTATATTTACAAGAGTCTGAGGTGTTACAGCCTCTGAATCCT
Source organism: Oscillospiraceae bacterium (assembly GCA_045611725.1). Lineage (GTDB taxonomy): Bacteria > Bacillota > Clostridia > Oscillospirales > Ruminococcaceae > UBA5884. The sequence goes on along the minus strand of JAZKXQ010000068.1, from coordinate 4,917 downwards.
GTGACTGAGTATTCATTCTTTCACGGATAACTCTTTCCATTCTTGAGAAACCAATTCTGAACTGGTTCTGGAGAAGTTCTCCAACTGAACGGATTCTTCTGTTTCCGAGATGGTCAATATCATCAACAGTACCAACACCCTCGCAAAGATTTATGAAGTAGCTGATACTTGCATATATATCATCGTGTGTGATATGCTTTGGAACGAGTTCGTCAGCACGTTTCTTAACATTTTCCTCAACTTCTGAAATATCTGCTGAAGATTCGAGAATATCTCTGAGAACTCTGAAAGAAACCTTTTCATTGATACCATATTTTTCAGCGTCAAAATCAACATAGCCAGAGATGTCAACCATACCATTACCGATAATCTTGACTTCCTTTTCGACCATTCTTATTTTGTTTTCGCCGAGTTCATTGAGATAGTATTCCTTACTTTCAACAGTAACGAAAGCTTCGGTAATACCAGCCTGTTCAATTTCCATAGCCTTTTCATAGCTTACAGTTTCACCTGCATCAGCCATAAATTCGCCCGTATAATCGTTTATAACAGGTCTTGAGAGCATATGTCCTGCAAGTCTTGAGCCGATACCAAGCTTTTTATTATACTTGTAACGACCGAAACGGCAAAGGTCATAACGCTTAGGGTCAAAGAAAAGATTATTAATATGTGAATATGCACTTTCAACGGTAGGAGGTTCACCTGGACGGAGTTTTTTATAAACGTCAATAAGAGCGTCATTTGTATTCTTTGTACCGTCCTTCTGGAGAATAGTCTGATTAAGTCTTTCATCAAAACCGAAAAAGTCTATAATTTCCTCATCAGAGCCTATACCGAGAGCTCTTATAAAGGTAGTAAGCGGAATTTTTCTGTTTTTGTCAATTCTTACATAAGCGACATCGTTTGAATCCATTTCATATTCAAGCCACGCACCTCTGTTAGGAATTATAGTGGACTTAAACAAATCCTTGCCTGTCTTGTCCTTTTCAAAAGCATAATAAACACCTGGAGAACGGACAAGCTGGGAAACGATAACACGTTCAGCACCGTTGATTACAAAAGTACCACTTTCAGTCATAAGTGGGAAATCGCCCATAAAGATTTCGCTTTCCTTGACATCGCCCGTTTCCTTGTTCCAGAGAGTAGCAGTAACTCTCAGAGGAGCAGCGTATGTTGTATCACGTTCTTTACATTCAGCGATGGAATATTTCGGAGTTTCATCGATTTTATAACCGGTAAAGCTGAGGACAAGGTTTCCGTTATAGTCGGTAATAGCCGCAACATCACGAAAGACCTCTTTAAGTCCTTCCTCCTGAAACCATTTGTAGGAATTTTTCTGCACCTCGATAAGATTCGGCATTTCAAGAGCTTCATTGATTTTACTGAAACTCATTCTGACATTCTTACCAAGTTGCTTTGGACTGACATTCACCTTATTCTCCATTGGCAGGGAGTCCCTCCTTTAAAGTTATAATAAACATTGAGTAAAAGAGATTCCGATTTTTTCAGGAATCATAAAAACAGGGAATTTTTCACAATATTATAAAAAATAATGAAAAAGCCTTGCTATTTACAATAAAATGTGTTATACTATATCCATAGGGGCATAACAAACCCCATTATGATACATTATATAATTATACAATGTAAAAACCGGTTTGTCAATCGTTTTATCAAACTTTATGCATTTCAGCTATATTTCGTTTAGTCGAAGTATAGCTTTTTGTGTATTATGCTGTTTTTGTTTTTTAAATTTCAGTATAAAAATTTTAACGCATAAGCAAGAAATTATTGTTAAAAATTGATGTTTATGATATAATAAAAATATACTTCACAATTATCAGAAAGGAATATTTTATGTATAGTAATGAAGAATTTCTTGAACATCAGGAAAAAACAAAACATTATGCTGAATACAGAAAAAAGATGCGGGGATTTCAAAAAATTGCATCAATAGCCTTTATCTCAAATCTTCCTGTAATGATTTTCAATATTATAGATTTGATTATAGCATTTGCAATACTTGACTTTATGAATACAATGCTTCCTGCATTTATTTCCCTTGTAGTTTTTGCTGTACTTACAATTCTTTCAACATATTCAAAAAATAAAAAAGCAGCCTTTGCACTTGTTGCAGCACATTTGCTTTCATTTGGTATATTTACGAACGGAATATCAAATACTGCCAAGCTTATCAGTCCGATTTCAATTATAATCAATGCATTGTTTATAAAATCCCTCTATGACGAGGATAAACTCAAGCAAATTGAGGGCTATCCCCTTTTTGATGAAAGGATAAACATCTATTCAAAAGTTCATAATGTTGAAAACATTCCTTGTGAAACAAAAATAAACTATACTGAAAAATCTGAAATGGAAGAATTAAGTCTTGATAATGCTAAAAATCTTCCCGAACACAAAACAAATTCATATGAAATGGAATCAATATAACAGGAAGTGATAAATATGCCTAATCAGAATGATTTTGACCACTACGCCGAATCAGCAGAAGAAATGAATAAAATTTCAAAGTTTTTTGATAAATTCTTTATTTTCAATATTATAAAAAATTTCCTGAATTTCCTCTTTATTCCTGCAACTCTTAATCTTTACACAATAGATGAAATTTCTATCCATCTGTTATTTATACTTTCAGGCATAATACTGTCACTTTTTATGTCCTATAAGCAGAATTACCTTAAAAATCCCCGTAAATGCAGACTATGTGCAGAATTATTCATAATTCTTGAAACGCTCTCTGTAATTTTTAAATCTGGATTTAATCTTTCAATAATCGAATCATTATTAAATCTTTTCAGCTATATTTCAATAGGTCTTGCAGGAAAATCAATAAAAAAATATTTAAATCTTGAAAAGCTTTCAAGCCTTAAAGGATACCCGTTTTTCAATGAACTTCTTGACAATCCGAATTATGTACCTCCTTTGAATATTCCTGTATCTCCTCAGAAATCCATTATATCAGTAACAATTCCTTCTGTAAAGTCGCATATATCGGTAAAAATCCCAGATTTACAGCCTGAACCCGTAATAGTTCCAATAATAGCAGAACCTGTAAAAAAATTTTCGGAAGATATTATGATAATTCCGTCATATGATACACCTGCCGAAGCAAGAATACTTGGAAATGCTACTGTAGACTATAGGGAATATGTAAAACTTAACGACCTTTATGATAATCAGCAACAATCACGAAAGAAAATAAATCTTTCAAAAATAAAACCTCTGAATTTAGACGAAATATAAATTAATGTGAATTCGACAAAAATAAAATATTAAGCAAAGTCCGAAAATAAAAGTTTTGGTCAAGCTTTTTCAAAAGCTTGTGGGGTTTGGGGCAAAGCCCCAAATATTCACGAAGTGAATTAAAAGCGTTTAAACACTCGAATGGGGTGAAGTCGGCAGTGCCGACAGCCAATTCGTTATAAAGTTAATTAAAATTTATAATTTATTGGCTCGAAATCTTGGTTTAAGTAAATAATATCAAATAAAAATAATTTATTGAGAAAAAAAAGATAATAAAATTAAAGTTTTTTGCCAAGCTTTTTTTCAAAAAAGCGAAGGAAAACCTGCACGAGAGGTTTCCCCCTAAAAAACTTTACAATTAACGTATTTGCTACATTTCAGAGCTTTTTAAAATTTATCGAATTAGCATAAATATAAATGAAAATAAATTTATAAAGAAGGTAATAAAAATATGTTTGCAAAAATAAACAGTCTTGGACTTTTCGGACTTAACGCTTTTTCAGTTGATGTTGAAACCGATATAAGCAAAGGACAGCCTATGCTTAAAGTAATAGGACTTCCCGACCTTGTTGTAAAAGAAAGCAGTGAGCGTATAAAATCGGCAATGCGTTCCTGTGACATAGCATTCCCGATAGCGTCCGTGACAATAAATCTTGCACCTGCCGACACTAAAAAATCGGGTTCAGTCCACGACCTTGCAATACTTGTATCAATTTTAAGTGCAATGGGAATAATAAATAACAATCTTGAAAAATCGTGCTTTATAGGAGAAGTTTCCCTTAGTGGTGCAGTACGTTCAATAAACGGAGTACTTCCAATGACTATACTTGCAAGACAAAAAGGAATGACTGACATATATGTTCCGTCTGACAATGCCTATGAAGCCTCGGTTGTTGAGGGAATAAACGTCTATGGAATAAATTCCGTAGAGGAGCTTTTAAATCATCTTTACGGAGTAGCTCCGCTTCAGAAACAGAACAGATATTCCATACCACAAAATTCACATCTTAATTTTCCTGATTTTGCAGATGTAAAGGGTCAGTATAACGCAAAACACGCTCTTGAAATAGCAGCTGCCGGAGGACATAATGCACTGCTTATAGGCTCTCCAGGTTGTGGAAAAAGTATGCTTGCAAAAAGAGTTCCGTCAATACTTCCCGATATGACATTTGAAGAATCAATACAGACTACCAATGTGTATTCAATTTCGGGACTTACTGACAAGGATAATCCGCTTGTAACCCAAAGACCTTTCAGAGCCCCTCACCATACAATTTCTACGGCAGGACTTACGGGAGGAGGAACAATTCCCCACCCTGGAGAAATTTCCCTTGCACATAACGGAGTACTTTTTTTAGATGAACTTGCTGAATTTGACAGAAGAACACTTGAAATACTGCGTCAGCCTGTGGAGGAAAGAAAAGTTACTATTTCCAGAGCTGCGGGAACTGTTACATATCCCTGTTCGGTAATGCTTATAGGGGCAATGAATCCCTGTCCCTGTGGATTTTTCGGACATCCTCGCCATAAATGTACCTGCAATAAGGGAGTTGTTTCAAAGTATCTTTCAAAAATTTCAGGGCCTATGCTTGACAGATTTGATTTGCATATTGAAGTTGCTCCTGTTGAATTTGAAAATCTTTCATCGGGAAC
>JAZKXQ010000067.1:0-3522 GCA_045611725.1 Oscillospiraceae bacterium | reverse complement strand
ATATTCATCAGATTCTGCTTCAGCTTCTTGGTTCCTATACATTTTTGATAGCTTTGAGGCCTGCTTGAACCATTTTTGATATGCTGGAGAATTCTTTACTTTTCGAAATTCTTTGCACCAATAAGATGTAGTTGACTTATTCATATCAAAATCCACTTATTATTTATACATTTATTAAGTATCTATTTTTCTGTTATTTGAGCTTCAATTTCACGTCTTTGTTCGGCCATGATTTCTTCAGCTTCTTCTTTGGTAATTTCTTCCCAGTCTTCTTCAGTAGTGTCTCTTAACCAGATGTTTCCACAGATTTCACCAGTTTCTTTATTACGTAGCATTTTACCTTCATCAGCTACCAAAACTGGTCTTTCTTCTGTTGATTCTACATCTCTGGTAGGAGCTTCTGTCCCGGCTCTGAACCAAGCTGCTGTACCGTTTGTAAATTTTACCATATAAGACATTTTTACTTTCATTTGTTCTTTCCTTTATGTTATAAGTCAAAATAAATAGTTGCGTTTGTAGCACCAAATGCTGAACTGTATCCATCAAGGTTTTCTATAACTGATTGCATACTTGCCTTGAAATGAATTGCTGTAAGGTTTGTACAACCAGAAAAAGCAGCTCCATAATTTGTTTTATAAAATGCATAAGATGTGTTTATAGTTGTTAACATTGGAAAAGACATTGTAGTAATGTTTGTACAACCATAAAAAGCTTGAAACCAAAAACCACCATTTGTATCTATAGTTGTCAATGCAGGGAATAATACATTTACAACATCAGATTCGTAAAATGTTTTACTCCAATCAACAGTAATCGTTTCAAGTGCACCAAAAGATACTGTGTGTAAATTTTTTGTTTTTCGAAATGTTTCATAAAAACTATCACAAACTTTCAATGCTGGGAAAGAAATAACACAGTTTTGATCAAATTCACAGCAATAAAATACTTCATACATAGCTGAAACTTTTTTAAGTTTTGTAAATGTAATATTACCATGAACTTTTCTTCTTGGTAAATATTCAACATTATTGTATGTAACAATTGTTGTTCTGAAAGCACCATTGAAGCCTACTTTTATTTCATCAATATCTTCAAATTTACCACTCAATGTAACATCTGTAGCCCTTGCTGTAATTTCATTGATTTGTTCACTATAATTTTCCAATCTATATTTTGCAACTTCAGATGGTTCGACAAAAGTTGCATTTATACTTTGAATTGTTGTGGAAAGTGCATCTGAATTTTGTGTAACAGGCATAGTTGCACCCTTATTATTACAGACTGCATATGCATTACTTACACAATTTTGAAGTCTTACTATTTCTGTTGTTATACTCATTTTACATCCTTATAAATCAAAGTATATTGTGGCGTTTGGTGCTCCAAATGTAGAAGCGTAACCGGATTGTGCTTCAATTCTACTTTGTACATCTGCTCTGAAGTGAATTTCTGAAAGATTTGTACAACCACTGAATGCATTTACAAAAGTATTTGTACCAATATCTGTTACTTGTCCTACATATCCTGGTATACTTGTTGGAATACCAAGAGATGGAAATGAAATAGATTGTAGATGCGTACAGTCTCTCCAAGCATATTCAAACGTATAATAAGAATTTGGTAGCACTTTTAAGGATGGAAGCGACATTGTTACCAAACCAGACCCATAAAAAGCATTTGAAAAAGCTCTGATTGTTGTATCTATTATTTCCAACAACGGATAAGATACTGTTGTTAAATATGTACAAAACTCACAAATATTACCAAAACAACGAAAAGCATTTGATGTTATTTTTTGTAAAGCACCAAAAGACAAAGATGTTATATCAGAACGACAAAAAGCATCATAAAATGGTGATCCTGTTGATGCATAATAATCATTACTTGTATCGTCAAATGTTGTAAGCATTGGGAAAGATGCAGATGTTATATCAGTTCCAGCAAAAGCACCTCTCATTGACCCATTTACACTTATAGATTTTAAATTTGTAAAAACCAAATCACCAGTTACAGGAAAACCATTTCCACTGACAAACTGTAAACCAGAATAATCAGTAGAGCCACCATAAAACAATCCATTGAAAGCACCTGGACCAATATGCTCTATGTTTTGAAATTTTCCAGTAAGATCAATGGCATTTGTAACAATTTCTTTATAAGGCTCAACAACCAAATTATTCAAACTTCCAGTTGCTGTCAGTGGTGTTGTGGTAAGTTGTGTTTGAGGAGTAACTGATTCTGTTGTTTCGGTTGCCAAAGGATATACAATAATAACAGGTGTTCCTGCGTTGTATTGGTCAGCAAGCCATTGTTTTAATAACGGTATATTTGCTGTTGTTGCGGGATATAAATCATTATATTTAAGCCCCATTCTTGTTTTGTTTGTGCCAGAACTCTTATACAAAGATACGCCTTGATTATTTTGCGTAGCACCTGTATTGACGCATTGAAAGTGAGAACAAAAACCACCATAGTTGTTTGTGGACAGAGAAAAATCAGTATCATAGTCGACACAGAAATATGGATAAGTTCCACTTTGAATTGCCCAATCTTCCGTTCCATCAAGCACCAATACCCCAACATTTCTTGTGACCGTTCCGCCAATGATTTCTTGAATATCAGTTTGAGTATTAAGATTCAATAGCATTTCGCATGTAGAAGTATTACCAACTGCATCTGTAATTGTTTCTTGTGTCCCTGTGGTGATTATTGTATCAGGAACTCTTGGTATTGTAGACCCATATGTAAAATCACCTGTCCCAGCATTTGTATAAAAACCTCCATTTACTATTTCATACATACCAAGTGCTGAATCTGAATTTCTTTTGACTGGTATAAATTTACGAACCAAAACACCACTTTCATAAATTTCAAAATAATAAACCCTACCTATTAAATAGTTTGTATTTCCAGTATAACCATTTATTTTACCAAGTGTCAATTCTGAATCTGCAGCAAAATAATCTGGAGTATTGGTGTATGTAGTAGTACTTGAACCAATATATGCCCCAGTATTATCCAGTCTTAAGTGAGTTCTTGTATTCAAATCAAACATTGACGAAGTAATTGGTGCAAATGTAGCAGCATCAAATAATTTATTACTTACTGAACCGCTTGGAAGATATAGTCTGAAATATTTATCAGTGTCATATGATCCAAAAATATGTCTACCATAACTACCACTATTTAAGTAAAAATCACCTTCTGCTTTTGTATTATATGTAACATAATAACCTGTTTCTATGTATTGTGTACCTGAAAATCCCAAATAATCCAATTGAGTATATCCAGCAGGTAGTAGGTTATTTTTTTGAACAGAAATTACCCCATTATTACACACTATGTTTTGAGGTGTTGTTGGTGTTGGTGTAGATGCTTGTTCACATTTACCATAAGCTGTTACTTCTGATAGGACAACTTTATAGGTGCAAATAGAATCATTCAAATCATAAATAGTAGATATTGAACTTATAGTATTTGCAAGATTGGCTATATTTTGTGTAACAGGAAGAGTAGCACCTT